>CADCTO010000213.1 GCA_902805585.1 uncultured Armatimonadota bacterium
GCTGGCGGCGGCGCGGGCGGTCTTCCCCGGCGCCGACTGCGTGGAGATGCTGACGGTGCTCCAGGATGCGAGTCTGATCAACGTCGCTGAGGGGGAAGCGGGCGACGGCACCCGCTTCTCCATGCTGGAGACCGTCCGACAGTTCGCCGCCGAGAAGCTGGAGGAAAGCGGCGAGGCGGAGCGGGTCCGAAGAAGGCATCGTGACTGGTACCTGGCGCTTGCGGAGGAGGCAGAACCACAGCACAAGGGACCGAACAACGAGGACTGGCTGCTGCGTCTGGAGACCGAGCATGGCAACCTGCGGGCGGCCCTGGAACGGTGTGCTGCGGCAGAAGCGGCGGACGACGCCGAGGCGGGCTTACGGCTGACGGGAGCGCTCTGGGGGTTCTGGAACGTTCATGGTCACATCTCCGAAGGGCGCGAGCATCTGGAGCGGGCGCTGGCCCGGGACGGGGCGCTGTCCGCGGCCGCGCCGCGCGCGAAGGCGCTTCTGGGAGCGGGAACCGCCCGATACAAATTGGGCGATTACGAAGCTTCACAATCGTTTTATGACGAAGCCCTGAGCATCTATCGACAGCTTGGCGATCCCCCCGGCATCGCCTCCGCGCTCCACTTCCTGGGAAACGTCGCCTGGATCCGGGGGCAGTATCCGTCCGCGAAGGCGCTGTATGAGGAAAGTCTGACCTTGCGCCGAGGGCTCAACGACCTGCACGGCATGGCTTCGGTGCTCAACAACCTGGGCATTATCGCGGAGCGTCTAGGGGACAACGCGGCGGCGACGGTGCTCTATGAAGAGACCCTGGATATCCGGCGCCGGATCGGGGACACGCACGGCATCGCCTACGCGCTGCGTGGCATGGGGAATCAGGCTTTCCTGCGGGGAGACTACAACAGGGCGCAGGCATTGCATGAAGAGAGTCTGACCCTTCGCCGCGGTCTCAACGACCTGCACGGCATCGCCGAGTCGGTTGCCAGCCTGGGAATCGCCGCACTGGCCCGGAGCGATCTCGCGGCGGCGGGCGTACTGTTCGAGGAGGGCCTGAACATCAGTCGGAGCCTGGGCGACCAGCACAACGTCGCCCATAACCTCGGCAGCCTGGCGGTTGTCGCCTATCTTCAGAAGGACTATGCGGCCGCGTCGGCGCTATTCGAGGAGAGCCTGGGTCTGCGCCGGAAGCTCGACGATAAGTACGGCATCGCACACACGCTCGCGGGCATGGGACAGGTCGCGCTGGCGCGCGGCGACCATTCGGCGGCTCTGGCACTGCACCAGGAAGGTCTGAGGCTTTTCCGGGAGCTGGGCGCGCGGGAAGGCCAGGCCCAGATCCTTTCGAGCTTCGCCTCCATTTTTCTGGCGCGATCCGGGGCGCCCAAAGCGGCGCGCCTGCTCGGAGCGGCGGAGGCGCTGCGCGAGAGCCTGGGCGTCGTGCTGATCCCGTCGGAGCAGGCGAAGATCGACCGGACGCGGGAAGCGGTCCGTGCCGTGCTGGGCGGGGACGTCTTTGGGGCGGCCCGGGACGAAGGACGCTCCTTCACGCTGGAGCAGGCGGCAAGCGACGCGCTGGAAGAGGCCCTTTGAGAAGCGGACATGCGCCACTTGGCCTCGATGAACCGGGGCCGGATGGCGGGGGGTGATGTCCGGGAGAGACCGTGGGCGGAAGGCGCGGCGGGCGCGTCATTTCGCCCGCCGCCCGTTCCCGCCGGTCAGTCCCCGCGGCGTACCGCCTGGCGCGGTTCGTCGACGGACGCCGCCTCGCTGGCGGGCCGGACCTGCCCGTCCTTGATGATGGCGCGGCGGATGAAGTGGGGCCGCTGCTTGACCTCCTCGAAGATCTTGGCGATGTACTCGCCCAGGAGGCCCAGGGCGAACAGGTTGATCGAGCCGAAGAACAGGATCCCCAGCAGCACCGTGGTCAGGCCGCGCGGCGTGGCCTCCGGGAACAGCAGCCGCGTGACGATCTGCGCCAGCGTCAGAAGGATCGTGAGCGCCAGCAGCCCGTTCCCGAAGGCGCTGAGCATCGAGAGCGGGATATTGCTGAAGGACAGGATGCCCTTGCGCGCCCAGCTGATGCGCCGCGCCAGGTAGCCCGGCCCCCGCCGGGCGCCCGGCGTCCGGGCGCGCTCGTAGTCGACGCCGGTCTGCGCGAAGCCGACGAAGGCCCGGATGCCGCGCAGGAACAGGTCTCGCTCGGGGAACTGGAGCATGCACTGCACGACGCGCCGGTCCATCAGCGCGAAGTCGCCGGCGTCGCGCGGCAGCGACACGTAGGAGAAGGCGTCGAAGAGCCGGTAGAACAGCGCGTAGGCCAGGCGCCCGAGCCAGGACGTGTCCCGGCGCGCCGTCGGGCGGCCGTAGACCACGTCGAAACCCTCGCGCCATTTGGCGACGAACGCCTCGATCAGCTCCGGCGGGTCCTGGAGGCCGCCGTCGAGCAGCACGCAGGCGTTCTTGCCGGCGACTTCCATCCCGCTGCGGAACGCGGCCTGCGCCCCGAAGTGGCGCGAGTGGGACACGCCCAGCACCCGCCGGTCGTCGCGCGACAGGGCGCGGATCGCCTCCTCCGTGCCGTCCGGACTGCCGTCGTCGACGAAGATGATCTCGTACTCGACGCGCAGGCGCGCCAGCGTCGCCTTCAGGCGCTCGTACAAGACCGGGATCGCCTCGCGGTTCCGGTAGCAGGCGACGACCACGCTGACGCTGTGCCTGGTGTCCAGCCCGAACTTCTTGGACGAGCGGTGGTAGCGCTCCTTGTCGTCGAGACCGGCGTACCAGGCGGCCGTGCGCGCCAGGCCGTCCTCGAAGCCCACGCGCGCCCGCCAGCCCAGCCGCTCCCGCGCCCGGTCCGCGCGGGCGAACCAGTCGGCCACGTCCCACCCGCGGGAGGGCATCGAGTAGGCCGGCGGCTCCCGGATGGCGAACAGGTCCGCGGCGACCGCGGCGACCTCGTGGATGGTCGTCTTGCGCCCGCTGCCGATGTTGAAGGACTCGCCGTATTCGGCCGGCCGCAGGTTCAGGGCGGCGTCGACGAAGGCCGCGCAGGCGTCGTCGACGTAGACGAAGTCGCGCGAGATGTCGGGGCTGACGAACTCCGGGAACCGCCCCTGCACGCCGTGCTCGATCAGCGTCGGGATCAGGCGCGCGGGGTCCTCCAGGGGGCCGTACACGGAGTACAGGCGCAGGTTGGCGCAGGGCAGGCCCTTCTTCTTACCGTAGAAATGGATCAGGTTGGCGCAGGCGACCTTGGAGACCGCGTAGTCGCTGTTGGGCGCCGGCAGGTCCTCCTCGCCCGGGCCGGCCGCCTTGTCGCCGTATTCGGACGAGCTGCCCGCGTGCACGTAGCACGAGAGGCCGCCCTCGCCCGCCAGCCGGCGCAGGAGCTTGGCCGTCAGCTGGAAGTTGGTCTGGTAGATCAGGTCCGCTTCGGTCTCGAAGGAGTAGGCCCCGTAGGCGACGCAGTTGAAGACGGTGCGCGGGCGCACGTCGCGCAGCAGCCCGTCCAGGTTCGCGTCCACCAGCAGGTCCGCGGCCCGCAGGTTCTTCTCGGGCAGCCCCTCCAGGCGCCAGGCCGGCAGGTGGCTCGCCGTCCCGAAGGCGTCGCCCCGGCGCGCCAGCAGCAGCCGGAGCAGGTTCGCGCCCACGAAGCCGCTGGCCCCCAGCACCAGGATCGGCCCCTGGAGCCGGTCGATCTTCTGCGCCAGCTCCTCCGCCGACGCTTCCACCGCTTCCGCCTGCGCCGCCAACGCTACGTACCCGCCGCCGACGTGGCGGCGGCGGCCAGTTCGGCGGCGAGGCCGGCGGCGTCCAGCCCGCACTCGCGGCGGTGGAAGGCCTGCGAGCCGTAGCGGCCCGAAGGGTAGCCCAGGGCGTGCCGGTGGGTGAAGCGGGCCGGGGCGCGGCCCGCCGCGAGCAGGCGGTGGGCCAGCATCTGGCCGAGCCCGCCCTGCGCCGCGTGCTCTTCGACCACGAACAGGTGCCCGGACGCGTCCAGGTCTTCCAGAAACGCGTCCGGTATGTCGCCGGCTTCCACGGGCAACTCGCACACGGCCCACACGTCGGGGCGGGGGGACGCGTCCGGGGCATTTCCCAGCGCGGACAGGAGCCCGCCCACGAGCGGGCCGGCGGCGGCCACCGTGGGCGCCCCGCCGCCGCCGCCGCGCAACAGGCGTCGCCACGGCGCGTACGGGGGCGGCGCCCAGTTCGCCGGGGTTTCGGAGCGCCCCAGCCGCAGGTACGCGGGGTGTTCGGAGGCCGCCAGGCGCCGGACCAGGGGCCCCACGTCCTCGGCGAAGGCGGGCACGTGGGCGCGCAGGTTCGGCAGGCACAGGAGCGCGCCATAGTCTTCCAGCGCGTGGTGCGTGCTGCCCATCACGCCGTAGGCGTAGCCGCCGCCGTTGCCGGCGAGGACCACGGGCAGGTCGTGGATGCAGACGTCGTTGCGTATCTGCTCGTAGGGCCGGGCGTACAGGAACGGGGCGATGCTGTACGCCCAGGGCCGCAGTCCCGTGCGCGCCAGCCCGGCCGCGACCGAGACCATGTTCTGCTCGGCAACGCCCGCGTTGACGAAGCGCTCGCCGAGGGCCTCGCGCAGCGGCTCCAGCGCCTTGTAGCCCAGGTCGCCCGTCAGGAACACGAACGCGGGGTCCGCGGCGGCGAGCGCCACCAGCCCCGCGCACAGCGCGTCACGCATCGCCGCCGCCCGCTTCCCGCGCCGCCTGCCGGTACTGCGCCTCGTTCAGGGGCAGGTAGTGCCACTCCATGCGGTCCTCCATGAACGAGACGCCGTGCCCCTTGCGGGTGCGCGCGAACACCACTCGGACGCCGCCGTCAGGCGCCCCCAGTGGCTCGGGGGGCGCCGCGCAGGCGCGGCGCAGCGCCTCCGGGTCGTGCCCGTCCACGTCCGCGACGGGCACGCCGAAGGCGGCCAGCTGGTCGGACAGCGCGCCCTGCCCCGCCACCTCCTCGGTCGTGCCGAAGCCCTGCAGGCCGTTGGCGTCCACCAAAAGCGTGAGCGGCACCCGCCGGTGCGCGGCGAAGATCAGCGCCTCCCAGTTGGAGCCCTCCTGCCACTCCCCGTCCGAGGTCAGGCAGTAGATCCGGCCGGGCTCGCGCCGCAGCTGTTTGCCCAGCGCCATGCCGGCGGCCAGCGGCAGCCCGTGACCCAGGCTGCCGGTCGCGAACGGGATCTCCGGCAGGAAGCCGGGGGCGGGGTGGCCGCTCAGGCGCGTGTCCTCGCCGTGGAACGCGCGCAGGTCCTCGTCGGTCAGGCGCCCCAGAGTCCACAGCGCGACATACAGCGCCCCGGCCGCGTGCCCCTTGGACAGTATGAAGGCGTCGGCGGGGCCCAGCACGCCGTGGTGCAGGACCAGCAGCGTGTCCAAACAGGACAGGTTGCCCCCGATGTGCCCGACCCCGCTCTCGTAGTGCATCCGGAGCAGCCGCAGGCGCGCCCGCCGCCGCAGCCGGCAGAACGCCCCGCCGCCGCCGTCGCCGTCTTCCGCCTCGTCCATGCGTTGGACCCGTTCCTTCCCTACCGGCCGTTCAGGAAGCCCCGGTAGTCGAACGCGTCCAGGTACTGCCAGGCGCGCTCGGCGATCTCGTCCCGCTCCGCCTCCGACAGCTCCGCCGCCGTCGCCCGGTTGGCCTCGGGCGTGGCGCGGCGGATGGTGCCCCAGGGGTACACTTCCTCCAGCACCTGCCCGTTCCAGGTGGGCGCCTTGAGGGTGTCGGCGGGTTCGAGGCCGAGTTTTTCGCAGACCGGCCCCAGCGTGCCCCGGGGATCGGCCATGACGTCTTCGGCGCGCACCACGTGCATCCGCCCGGGGAAGAGGCGCTGGAACAGCAGCGCGTAGTGCTGGTTGAGCGTCCAGCCCAGCAGGTAGTGCGCCAGCGACAGCGGGACCGCGCGCTTCTTGGTGTCGGCGTAGGCCGACCACGGGTTGCGCACGACGTGCAGCACGTGCGCCTGCGGCAGCTCGGCCAGGATCTTGTCGGCGTCGACCACGATGATCGGGCTGTAGCCGACGTAGACGCTCTGCTCGCCCGTCCGCCGGTAGTCCTTCCACGCCTCGAATGTGGACCGGAAGAAGGCGGCCACGTTTTCGGCGCGGCCGCGGCCCGTGCGCGCCACGTGCTCCTGGTAGATCCGGCAGCGCTCGTCGTCGGAGAAGTCGAAGGGCATGTGGCGGAACTTGCTCACGTGGGGGGTGCGCGCGCGCACCTTGCCCTCCTCGTCGATGATGGCCTTATAGTCCTGGAAGGCGGTGGCGTCCAGGTCGAAGACCGGCCAGCGGTACTTGACGGGGAACGCCGCCGACAGCGCGTCCTTGACGAGGGCCGTGCCGATCTGGGACTCGAACGGGTACACCCACATCTGCGGGTGCCCGTCCAGGAAGCGGTGCGTCGTGTTGCCGCCGTTCTCGTACATGGCGGACAGCATCAGAAACCGGAAGTCGTCGCTGCTCATTGTTTCCCTTTCCCGAAGCAGTCGAAGGCCGAAAACAGGCGCCGCTCCTGCGCGGCGGCGCGGCGTGCGCCGGCCCGGAACGGCAGGCCGGCGGTCCAGGCCCGCGGCAGCCACTCGACGGCGAAGATCTGGTTGCCGGCCGGCCAGCGGAGGCTGGCGAGCACGCGGCCCGAGGCGGCGTCCACGGCGTGCACGCCGCAGACGCTCTTGTCCACGTCCAGGCCCGGCGCGTACTGGCGGAACCGCGGGATCACGCGCGAGGTGCCCACGAAGGCGAGGTCGCCGTGGAAGCACAGGCCCCGCGTCCAGCCCGGGAGCCGCGCCACGGGGGTGAACCGCCCGTCGGCGTCCCCGGCCCCGACCTCGCCGTAGCCGCTGTTGTCCACCCAGACCGCTCCATTATACAGCCGCGCCGAGTGCGGGCGCGTCAGGCCCCGCACCGCCGGCTCGCGCGTCGCGCCGGAGAAGACGACGCCGCGGCGGTCCACGGGGAAGTTGCGGTGCCCGGGGCGGCGCGCCGACATCGCCTCGGCCGAGGCCGAGAAGAACGAGCGGTCCAGCCCGGCGCCGGCGGCGATCGAGTTGAGCTGGAGGTGGTTGCGGCCGAAGACCGGTCCCGCATCCGTCTCGATGGCCCGCGGCCACCAGACCCGCTCGTGCCGCCCGTCGTCGTGGAGCCGCACGACCGCGTTCTGCCCGGCGGCGCTGCCGTGGAGCGCCCCGCCGATCAGGGCGAGGTCGTGCAGGTACAGGCAGCCGGGCAGGAAGCGCGAGCGCACGGGCACCAGGACGCCGCCCCCGCCGTCAGCGCCCGCGTCGTCTGCCTCGCCTGTCTCGCCCCTGTCGCCGGCGCGCGGCGCGCGGCCGCGGACGGGCATCAGGTCGTAGACCTGGTTGGGGTTGCGGGTGCTGGCCACGTGCACGACGCCGCGCGCCCGGTCCACGGCCGCGCCGGACGGGTGCGGCAGCGGCAGGAACGAGACGTGCGGCCGACCCCCGGCGTCGGCGCCGAGCGCCATCACGAGGTGCTCGTATTCGCGCGTCACCAGCAGCGTGATGCCGCGCTCGGCCAGCAGGCCCCACCAGTCCCCGCGAACGGTGTGGCGCAGCAGCGCGGGGTCGGTGCGGTCGGCCTCGCGCCACTGGCTGACCACCTGGGCGGGGTCGCGCCATTCGGCGTGGTGGCCGGCCCAGAGCGTCTGGGGGTCGTCGGGAACCGCCGCAGCCGTCACCTGCTTTTCCCCCGCTCGGCCTGCCACAGCCGGTACGCCCCGCGGTACATGCGGAGGGCGGAGCGCAGGCGGGTGGTGGAGCGCCCCCCGTGGCGCCGCGCGTCGAACACGGGCACTTCGCGCACCGGGTAGCCCTCGCGCCGGCAGACCATGCCGAACTCGGCGTCCAGCAGGTCGTCGGGGCGGCCCAGGCAGAGCAGCTTGTCGAAGCGGCGCGGGAACGCCTTGGGCGTGCCGTTGACGTCGCCGAAGGGCACGCCCAGCAGCAGGCGGCACTCCCAGTTGAACAGCCGCGACCCGGCGCGCCGCAGCCAGCCCTCCCGGACCCGCCGGTCCGCCTTGACGACCGCGCCCGGGTGGGCCAGGGCGTCGCGCAGGACCGCGACCAGGTCCTCGGCGCTGGTGCGCGCCGCGTTGGTGTAGCACAGCAGGTCGCCGCCCGCCGCGCGCAGTCCGGTGCGCACCGCCTGCCCCCAGCCGGCCGTGTCGCTGGGCACCGCCCGCACCGCGGGCAGTTCGCCCTCCAGGCGGCGGCAGACCGCCTCCGACGCGTCCCGGCACCCGTTGGGCACCAGGATCATCTCGTGCGGACGGCCCAGCTCCGCAAGGCGCGCCGCGTACGCGCGCACGACGGCCTCGATATGGTCGGCCTGGTTGTACACGGGCAGCACGACGCTGACCAGGGCCGGCGGGGAGACGATCCGGGCGGGCATCGGGCTAGCCTTTCCCCGTGGCGGCCGCCGCGGCGGCGGGCACGGGCGCCGGGCGCCCGGGAGTCTCGCGCCCGCCCGCTTCCCGCAGCAGTCGCGCCACGTGCCAGTTGGACGTCTTCGCGGCGACCGTCAGGGCGGTGTCGCCGCGGCCCTCCTGGCGCGCGTCCACGTCCGCCCCCCGCGCCAGCAGCGCACGCACCGTGCGCGGGTCCCCGCCGTAGACCGCGAAGATCAGCGCGGGCGTGCCGCGCGCGTCCCGGGCGTTGACGTCGGCGCCGCCGGCCAGCAGAAGGTCCACGGCGGCGCGGTTGCGCTCGATGGCGGCGACCATCAGCGGGGTGTTGCCGCCTTCGTCTTTGGCGTCCGGATCGGCCCCCCGGCGCAGCAGGTCCGCCGCGGTGGCGGGGTCCCGCATGAGGGTGGTCAGGTGCAGCGCCGTCCAGCCGCGGTCGTAGCGCGCGTCCACGTCCGCCCCCCGCGCCAGGCGCGCCTTCGCCCGCGCGTACAGGTCCCGGTGGTATCGGGCCGACACGGCCCCGCCGCCGCCGTCCGTCCCGCACCCGGCCAGGAGGGCGGCCGCCGCCGCCGCGAACGCGGCCGCCGCCGGGAAGGGGTTCCGGAGAC
>CADCTO010000214.1 GCA_902805585.1 uncultured Armatimonadota bacterium
CGGGTGATGCGCACGCCGGGCCACTGCCCGCACCATCAGTCGGTGCTGGTGAGCTCGGGCGGCGAGACGGCCTGCTTCCTGGCCGACGTCGTCCCGACCTTTGCCCACCTCCCGCTCCCCTGGATCATGGGGTACGACGTGGAGCCGCTGGTCACGCTGGAATCGAAGCGCGCGCTCCTGGCCCGCGCCGCCGCCGAGCGCTGGCTCCTGGTGTCCACGCACGACCCGGTGACGGCGTGGGGATACGCGGCGGAGGATGCGAAGGGAGCAAGGCTGGAAAACAGTGCCTAGTGCCGAGTGCCTAGTGCCAAGTAACCGCGACTAGGCACTTGGGACTAGGCACCAGGCACTTTCGTTGGCAGTTCAACCTTCATCACGGACCGAACCGATGATCGATATCGCTCGCGACCCCAGGACCACCCCCGTCATCGTCAGCGCGGTGAGGACGCCGATCGGGCGCTTCCTGGGCGGCCTTTCGTCCCTTTCCGCGCCGGACCTGGGCGGGATCGCGCTGCGCGAGGCCGTGGCGCGCGCCGGCATCTCGCCGGAGGACGTGGAAGAGGTCATCATGGGGAACGTGGTGCAGGGCGGGGTGGGGCAGGCGCCCGCGCGCCAGGCCGTCATCAAGGCCGGCCTTCCCTCGGCCGTCTCCGCGCTCACCATCAACAAGGTGTGCGGCAGCGGGCTCAAGGCCGTGATGCTGGCCGCGCAGAGCATCCGCGCGGGCGACACGCAGGTGGTGCTCGCCGGCGGGCAGGAGAGCATGTCCAACGCCCCGTACTACGTCTACGGGATGCGCAACGGCGTCAAGTTCGGCGACCAGACGCTGGTGGACGGGCTGGTGCGCGACGGGCTGTGGTGCTCGTTCTGCGAGGTCCACATGGGCGGGCACGCGGAGTACACGGCCAAGAAGGCGGGGATCTCCCGCAGCCAGGCCGACGAGTTCTCCGTGAACTCGCACCGCAAGGCCGTCGCCGCCGCCGAGGCCGGCAAGTTCAAGGAGGAGATCGTCCCCGTGGAGATCGCCGGCCGCAAGGGCAGCACCATCGTCGACGCCGACGAGGGCCCGCGCGCCGATTCCTCGCTGGAGAGCCTGGGCAAGCTGAAGCCCGCCTTCACCAAGGATGCCCCCAAGGACGTCACCGACCCGGTGGTGACGGCGGGCAACGCTTCCTCGATGAACGACGGCGCCTCCGCCCTGCTGGTGGTCTCGGAGGAGTACGCCCGCGCGCACGGCCTCACCATCCTGGCCCGCGTCACCGCCTACTCCACCGGCGCGGTGGAGCCGAACGAGCTGTTCTTCGCCCCCATCCAGGCGGTGAAGCGGCTGATGAAGAAGACGGGCACCGGCATCCACGACTTCGACCTGATCGAGGCCAACGAGGCGTTCGCCGTGCAGGCGCTCGCCAACGGCCAGGGGCTGGAGTGGGACTGGGACCGCGTGAACGTGAACGGCGGCGCGGTGGCGCTGGGCCACCCCATCGGCGCCTCGGGCGCGCGGGTGCTCACCACGCTCCTGCACGCCATGAAGGACCGCGACGCCGAGACCGGCCTCGCGACGCTCTGCCTGGGCGGCGGCGACGCGGTCGCGCTGTCGGTGGAGCGGGTCTGAGAAGGAAAGAAGTCCTGAGTGCTGAGTCCTGAGTGCTGAACTGCAACTACTTAGGACTTAGGACTTAGGACTTAGGACTTAGGACTCAGCACTATGCAGTTCGCCCGTCATCCCCAAACCGAGTGATCCGAACATGATGAAGACCCTGCGTGGCGCCCGCGTTGGAACCGAGGTGGTGACTTCGATCCCGCTGCGGCGCGCGCTCGCCGTGGTGGCGTTCGCGGCGGCGACGGCGTTCGGGGCCAAGGTGGCGATCCCGCTTCCCGGGACGCCCGTGCCCTTTACTCTCCAGCCCCTCTTCGTGCTCCTGGCCGGCGCCGTGCTGGGCTCCCGGCTCGGCGCGCGCAGCCAGATGCTGTACCTGCTCGCCGGCATCGCCGGGCTGCCGGTGTTCGTGGCCGGCGGCGGCGCGGCGTACCTCCTCGGGCCCACCGGCGGCTACCTGATGGCGTACCCGCTCGCCGCCTGGCTCGCCGGCTCCGGCGTGCGCCGCGGCACCGGACGCCTCCTCGGCGGGCTGCTGGCCGCGCTCGC
>CADCTO010000215.1 GCA_902805585.1 uncultured Armatimonadota bacterium
CCTTCTGGAGAACGGAAGCGCCGTGTAGTAGCGCCGGCGGCCCCGCTCAGGACCCCATGACGCGGCGGTAGCGGGCTTCCACGAAAGAGTAGACGCCGAAGGCGACGAGGCCCGCCGCGACCGCGCCCAGGATCCAGCGGCCGTGCGACTGCTGCGCGAGCACCTTGAGCGCGCCATCCAGCCCCCGCGCCTCGCCGGGGTCGGCCTGCAGGCCCGCCTGGATCAGGAAGGCGCCGATGACGCCGAAAACGACGGCGCGCGCCGTCAACCCCAGTTTCCCGATGCGAAGGGCCCAGGTCTGTTCCTGGGGGTTCATCTGCGCCCACTTCAGCTTTTCACGGAACTTCTCCGTCCAGGCGACATAGAGCGTGTTGAGCCCGATCCCGATGATCACGGCGCCGGCCGCCGCGACCAGCCACCGGCCGAAGGGCAGGGCCATCAGGCGCGCCGTCACGTCCTGGGTCGAGCCGCCGCTGTCGGCGCGGCCCGCGACACGGAGGATCTCCACAGCGGTGAGCGCCAGGCCCACGTAGGCGATCCCGCTGAGCACGTACGCGAACCGTTTGGCGAGCCCTTTGGCGTCCGTCCCCTTGTGCTCCGGGTCTACGACCCCCTGCACGATGCGCCAGAGCGCGTAACCGGCGAGACCGAGGGCCACCACGCTCAGCAGCACCTTCCCTAGAGGCTGCTGGGCGATGGTCAACAGCGCGCCGTTCGCGCCCGTCTTCCTGCCGCCCAGGCCGAGCGCCGCCATCAAGGCCAGCCACCCGACCACGATGTACACGACCCCCTTGGCGCCGTAGCCCAGGCGTGCCAGTCGTTCGACCCACGGCTTGGCTTCGTGGCCCGCGTGTTCGGCATGGCGCTTGACGGCCTCGACGGCGGGGCCTGTGGGTTTGGGTACTTGCATATCTCAGCCTTCCCGCGGGCCACGGAAGACGACCGCTGCCCGGTCGGGTCCACGGCGCGCTCCGCTACGTGCCCCACCCGCAGTGGGGGTTCACAGGGACGACACTGTCACGGACACGATACCCAGGAAGCGGGCATATTGAACGTGTGCGCTTCCCGAGACACGGTACGGCGCGCGTTAAAAAAGGGCGAGCTGGACGGCGCGGGAGCGGGTGCGGTAGACAAGCGACGGCCTGTCGCGCAGGGCGACCTCGACGACCGCGGGGGCGGCGCGCAGGCCCTCGGCCTTGACGCGCTTTTTCCAGTAGTTGAGGGCCATGCGCGGGGTGTTGTTGGTCTCGCTCAGGTGGCTCAGCCAGAAGCAGGCCGGGCCGTGCTCGTGGGTGTGGGACAGGATCAGGTCGCAGGCGGCGTTGTTGGACAGGTGGCCCCAGCGCGACAGGATGCGCGTTTTGAGGTGCTCGGGGTACGGGCCGAAGCGCAGCTTGTGGATGTCGTGGTTCGATTCGACGGCCACGAGCGAGGCGCCGACGCAGGCCTCCCGGAACGCGGGCGTGACGGTGCCGGTGTCCGTGGCGTAGGCGATCACCGCGCCGCCGACGCAGACGCGGAAGCCGACCGGATCGGCGGCGTCGTGCGAGACAGATAGAGCGCGCACGCCGAACGGACCGACGCCCACGTCGCCGTTCGTCGCCACCTCGCGGCAGGGCGCGTCGCGCCGCTCCTGCGCGAACAGCGCGCCCAGCGTCCCGCGGTTGGTGACCAGGGGGACGCCCCACTTGCGGGCGAGCGGGACCGCGCCGCGCACGTGGTCGATGTGCTCGTGCGTCAGCAGGATGCCCGAAAGCGACGACGGCGCGACGCCGCGCTTCTCCATCTCCGCGCGCAGCGTGCGGACGCCCAGGCCCGCGTCGATCAGCAGCGCGTCGCCGCCCGCCACGAGCAGCAGCGCGTTGGCCGACGAGCCGGAGGCGAGGCAGTAGACCGTGATGTCCACGTCGCCCAGTATAGCGCGCCGCCGCCGCCCTGTCAAACGTTGCGTTTGCCCCGCGGGCGAAAGAATCACTCCGGTTGCGGCCCGAGGTTGCCGAGATGGTGTATTATATCTGCGGTGTGGCGGCCGGTCATCGCCGGGGGCGTACCGCCCGTGCCCGCCGTTCGAGGAGACCTGCATCGTGACTTTGAAGCGCTTCGTGGGCTACGTGATCTGCGTGATCGTCGCGGTGGTCCTGCTTTCGTTCGTGCTGCCGGCGGTGGGGATACCGCGCAGCCAGATCCTGCCGCCCCCGATGGTCTACAACACCGCCACGGGGCGCGCGCCCGGCGTGATCAGTGCCCTCCGGGACAAGCCGTCCGGAAACCCGTTCCGGGTGGGGGAACGGATCTACTTCTTCGAGTACCGCTTCCAGGCGCGCGCGCCGCAGAGCCTGGGGGTGGCGAAACCGGGCACGGCCCAGAACTATTCGGGCACGGCGCGCGTCACGTCGAGCGTCTACGGGGCCATCAAGGTCGGGCAGCCCGTGAACGTCGTGTACGACGTCACCTACCCCTACATCAACGGCATCCCCGGCGTCGGCCGCAGCGTGGGCGAAGGCAGCAACATCCTGAGCGGGTGGCTCCTGTGGGCGGGGGCGGCCCTGGTCCTGGGGCTCGGCCTGTTCTCGCTGACCGGCAGCCTGTGGGGGCAGACCCAGACGTGATCCCCGTCGGCGTCTCGCCGCCGACCAGCGCGAACGTCGCCGTCTACCCGCCCGGCGCCACGTTCGGCCCGCGCCGGATGCGGGACTGGGAGTTCGTCTGGATCATCGAGGGCGACGCCGAGTACCGCTGGGGCGCGCAGGCGGTGGACGCCCCCGCGGGGGCCGTCGTCCTGTGCCGACCGGGCGAGACCGATTTCTTCCGCTGGGACCCGCAACGGCGCACGCGCCACGGCTACTTCCACTTCGACCTCGGATCCCGCCCGCCCGGATGGCCGGCGCCGGAGCGCTGGCCGCTGGTACGCCTGCCCGAGGAGGGGGACATCCTGCGCCCGCTGTTCCGTCACCTGCTCGCCTCGGCCGGACGGGGCGACCCGGTGCAGTGCCGCCTGATGGTCGCCGGCCTGCTGGCCGCGTTCGTGACCGGCGAGACGCGGGCCGGCGACGTCCCGCGCGACGCTCTGCCCGAACCGGTGGAGCGCGCCCTCGACCACATCCACGCCCGTCTGGAGACGGACGCGGCGGCGGGGATCACGCTGGCGGACCTGTCGGCGGCGGCCTGCGTCACGCCGGAATACCTGTGCCGCCTGTTCAAAGCGTCCACGAACCGCTCGCCCGTCGAGACCGTCCGCCTGGCGCGCCTGGACCGGGCCGCCGTGCTGCTGGCGCGCAGCAACTGCCCGGTCGGCGAGATCGCCCGCCGGTGCGGGTTCGCCAGCGCCTTCCACTTCTCCCGCCGCTTCAAAGAGGCGTTCGGCCTGCCCCCGAGCGAGGCGCGGCGCGCCCTGCTGGCGGGCGGGACGCCGCCCACGCCCCGCCTGCTGCGCAACACGGCCCCCTCCCCTGCCGCCCTTTGAGTCAATTTCGGGCAGGTTTCCCCTAAGCGGGAACATTGCCCCGGACCGGCGGGCGCGTTATACTGGTGTCAATAACGATAGGTAGACGGGGGAAGTTCATCACATGACAGCCAGTGCGCCCGCCCAGACCGACACCACTCCGCGGACCGACCGGTATCGGGTTTCGGTCGCGCAGTACATCGCGTTCCGCCGGAACGGCTTCCTGGTCGTGCCGAACCTCGTGTCCGCGGAAGACATCGAGGAGTTGCGGCAGCACACGGAAGACCTGATGCAGGGGCGCCTGCCGGAGCAGAACCGGCAGATGCGCGAGCGCGACGTCCGCGGCGACGCGGGCGTGACCGTCCAGGGGCTCGAAGCTCCGCCCGCGCACCTGTCGCCGGAGGAAAAGGCCCAGTACTTCCTGCGTATCCACATGCTCCACCGCAAGCTCGGACTGCACGAACGGTACCTGCTCCACCCGCGGGTCCTGGACGTGCTGGAGGTGATCATCGGGCCCGACGTGCTGGCGCTGCAGACGATGCTCTTCCTGAAGCCGCCGGGCAAGCCCGGCCAGGGGTGGCACCAGGACAGCTACTACATCCCCACCCACCCCGACACGCTGTGCGGCGCGTGGATCGCCATCGACGACTGCGACGAGCGGAACGGCGCGATGTGGATGGCCAAGGGCTCCGGCCACGAGCCGATCTACCCGCCGTGCCCCGAGGTCGGGTACGGGTTCGGCGACAAGCTCGTCGGCGACATCACCTACGTCAAGGGCGTTTCCGACACCGACGACGAGAAGAACCTGCTCGCCCGGGTGGCCGATCGATACGACCAGGTGCTGGTCCCGGCCAAAGCGGGCGACGTCGTCTTCTTCAACGGGCACGTCCTGCACCGGAGCAAGACGAACTTCACCGAAGACCGCTTCCGCCGCGCTTTCGTGAGCCACTACTGCAACGCCCGCGCCTTCACCCAGTGGGGCGCCGACTCGCCGGCGGGCGACCCGCACGCCGCGCCCGCCGTCGACCCGGCGACGGGCATGACCAACGGCAGCCACATCCTGGCCCGCGGCGACACGCACCTGCCGTACGCCCTGCCCCGGTTCGGCACCTTCTGCGCCGCCCTGCAGTCCCCCGAGGAGCGCCGCCGGGAGCGCGAGTTCGCCGCCCGGATGATCGCCGACACGAACCACGGCCTGATGGGCTGTGCCATCGCCGACCCGAACGCGGCGGAGGACGACCATGACGACACACAGAGCGGAGGCTATTAGTTCGGCGGCGGAGCAGTACGCCCGGGACGGGTACGTCCTGTTCCCCGACGTGCTGGACGCGGACCTGGTGCGCGAGGCGAGCGACCACGTCGCCTGGCTCCAGGCCCGCCACCCCGATTTGCGCCCGGAGCAGCTCGGCCACACCCTGATGACGCACGACCCGTTCTGGGTGCGGCTGGTCGGCGACGACCGGTTGCTGGACGTCGCCGAGCAGTTCATCGGGCCCGACATCGCGCTGTTCGCCTCGCACTACATCAGCAAGCCGCCGTTCGAGGGTCAGCCCGTGCTGTGGCACCAGGACGGCAGCTACTGGCCGCTGGAGCCGATGGAGGTCGTCACGCTGTGGCTGGCCGTGGACGATTCGACGCCCGAGAACGGCTGCATGCGGGTCATTCCGGGCACGCACACGACCGACCTGCAGGAGATGAAGCGGCGGAACGACGTCGCCAGCGTGCTCGGCTCGGGCATCGACGCCGCGTTCGTGGACGAGTCGAAGGCGGTGGATTTCGTGCTCAAGGCGGGCGGCGTGTCGGTCCACCACCCCAACATCATCCACGGCTCCGAACCGAACCACTCGCCCCGGCGCCGCTGCGGGCTGACGATCCGCTACATCCCGACGACCACGCGTATCCGCCCGGACTGGGGGACGGTGGACGGGCGCTTCCCGAGCGCGTTCCTGCTGCGGGGCATTGCGGTCCCGGGGATCAACGACTACAACCCGTGGCCCCGGTACGTCCCCGGCGAGCACATGCCGTTCCGCGGCTGCGAGGACTGGAACGAGACGGTGGCGGCGAGACAATAAAGGCGCCGGGGCGTTTCAACGCCCCGGCGCCTTCCGACGCCCGCAACGCTTCGGCTCCGGCTAACGCAACTGGTCCCAGAGGAACGTATATTCCAGCGACGACATGAACGCGCGCTGCTTGTTGTCGGCGGCGCCGCCGTGTCCGCCCTCGATGTTCTCGTAGTACAGCACGTCGTGGCCCATCTCCTTCATCTTGGCCACCATCTTGCGGGCGTGGCCGGGGTGCACCCGGTCGTCGCGCGTCGAGGTCGTGAACAGGGTGCGCGGGTACCGGGCGTCCTTGCGGACGTTGTGGTAGGGGGAGTAGTTGCGCAGGAAGGCCCACTCCGCCGGCACGTCGGGGTCGCCGTACTCGCCCACCCAGCTCGCCCCCGCCAGCAGCTTGTTGTAGCGCCGCATGTCCAGCAGCGGCACCTGGCACACGACGGCGCCGAACAGGTCCGGGCGCATGGTCAGCATGTTGCCCACCAGCAGCCCGCCGTTGCTGCCGCCCATGATCCCCAGGTGTTTGGGCGCGGTGACTTTGCGCCGGACCAGGTCCTCGGCGACGGCGATGAAGTCCTCGTACGCCTTGTTCCGGTTCGCTTTGAGCGCCGCCTGGTGCCACCGGGGGCCGAACTCCCCGCCGCCGCGGGTGTTGGCCACGACGTACACCCCGCCCTTCTCCATCCAGGCCGCGCCGGCGAGGGAGGCGTAGTAGGGCACCAGGGCGCTTTCGAACCCGCCGTAGCCGTACAGCAGGGTCGGGTTCTTCCCTTCAAGCGCCAGCGCCGTGCGGGCCACCTGGAAGTAGGGGATGCGCGTGCCGTCTTTGGAAACGGCCTCGTGCTGGCTGACCGACAGCCCCGAGGCGTCGAAGAACGCGGGAAGCCCTTTGAGCTTTTCCGGCGCCCCCCGGCCCGCCGTGCCGTGGTGGAGGATGGTCGGGGTCAGGTAGCCCGTCGCGCTCATGAAGTAGTCGTCGGATTCGTCGGCGTCCACGGCCCAGGCGCTCGCCGTGCCGAGCGCCGGCGCGCCGGGCAGCGGCTCGCGACGCCACGTCCCGTCTTTGCCGCGCGTGAGCAGGTACAGGCGGTTCCGCACGTTGTCCAGCTCGTTGAGGAGGACATGGTTGCGCGTGGGGCTGTACCCGGCCAGCGTCTTGCGCTCGGTCGGGGTGAACAGCACGTCGAACCGGCGCTCCCCCTTCAGGAAGCGCTCGAAATCGGTTGCGAGCAGGGCGCCCGCGGGATACGTGGTCTCGCCGACCTTCCAGTCCGAGCGCAACTGGAGGAAGAGGAGGTCGCGGTGGACGCCCATGAGCGCGTCGTCGGGCTTTTCGATCTTGATCAGCTTCCCGTCCCGGCGCAGGAACTCCTCGTTTTTCCAGAACGTCAGCCCCCGGTAGACGAAATCGCGCTCGAAGCCCGGGGTCAGGTCCCGGTACGCGCCCACGCTCACGTCTTCCGGGCGCCCCTCGTAGACCAGCGTCGCCTGCGCCAGCGGGGTGCCGCGCTTCCACTCCCTGGCCACGCGCGCGTAGCCCGAGGCGGTCATCGAGCCGGGGCCGAAGTCCGTCCCCACGAAGATGCTGTCCCGGTCCCGCCACGCGACCTGGCTTTTGGCTTCGGGCAGGTTGAAGCCGTCCTTGACGAAGGTTTTCGTCGTCACGTCGAACTCGCGCGTGACCGCCGCGTCGGAGCCGCCCCGGGAAAGGGTCACGAGGCAGCGGTCGTACGAGGGCTTCAGGAAGGAAGCCCCTTCCCACACCCAGTTCTCCTTTTCGGCCTTGCCGAGCGCGTCCAGGTCCAGCACGATCTCCCACCGGGGCTTCGTTTTGCGATACTCCTCCAGGCTGGTGCGGCGCCACAGGCCGCGCGGGTTCTTGGCGTCGCGCCAGAAGTTGTAGTAGTGGGGGCCGGCCTTGCCGATGCTCGGGATGCGCTCGTCGGAGTCGAGGATCTTGAGCAGACGCCCGTTCAGCGCGGTGAACGCTTCGGAGCGGGTCAGCGCGGCGGTGCTCTGCGCGTTCTGCGCCTTGACCCACGCCAGCGCCTTCTCGCCGGTGACGTCTTCCAGCCACTGGTAGGGATCGCTTTCCTGCGCCGCGGGGGGCGCGGGCGCGGCCGGCGCGCCGGCAACCCGGGCGAAAGCGGCCAACGACCCCAGGGTGATGAGAGAGAGGGCGGCGGCGACCAAGGCCTGTGACGGGTGATCGATCACGGTGGTTTCTCCTGGATGCTATGGAGGGCGCGGGTACGGATACGCGAGTAAACGCGCCGTCAGGTTCATCCTGCCTGCCCCCTTCTCCTGCCGGGGAATGTACGGGGCAAGGCCGGGGGATGCAAATCGCCGCGGCTTGCTGCGGGGTACTATAGGCTGGGGCGCCGGTGCATCGTCGTGCCGGGCGGGTGCGTAGGTGCCAGGAGGAGCGGAAACGACATGCTGACAGACCGACAACGACAAGACTACGAGCGCGACGGCTACGTGGTCGTGCCGGGCGTGTTCGGGCGGGACGAAGTGGATCACCTGCGGGACCACTACATGGACCTGCGCGCCCGGGGCTCCTACCCCGGCGACTCGGCGGGCGTGGACCTGAACAGCGCGGACCCGCTCAAACGCTACCCGCGCATGATCCACATGCACCGCTGGGACGAGGCAAGCCTGCGCTGGCTGCTGGACGCGCGGCTGAACGCCTGCCTGACCGGCCTGCTGGGGGCGGAGCCCTACGCCGTGCAGACCATGCTCTATTTCAAGCCGCCGGGCGCGCGCGGCCAGGCGCTGCACCAGGACCAGTTCTACCTGAAGGTGCAGCCCGGCACCTGCATGGCGGCGTGGCTCGCCCTCGACCGGTGCGACGAGGAGAACGGCTGCATGCAGGTCGTGCCCGGCAGCGACAAGCTGCCCGTGCTGTGCACGGAAAAGGCGGACACCAAGGTCTCGTTCACGGACGTGACGGTGCCCGTGCCGGAGGGACTGCCGGTCGTGCCGGTGCGGATGGAGGCGGGCGACGTGCTGTTCTTCAACGGCAGCCTGATCCACGGCTCGTATCCCAACACGAGCGGGGAGCGCTTCCGGCGCGCGCTCATCGGGCACTACATCGCCGGCGAAGCCGAGAAAGTCGGAGGGTATTACCACCCCGTGCTGCGCATGGACGGCTCCGAAGTCGATCTGGGCAGGAGCGAAGGCGCCGGGCCGTGCGGCGTCTGGGCCGATCGCGACGGCCGGCGCGTGGTGGAGATGGTGCGCCCGGCGCCGGCTGCGGACCTGCACGAGTAGGCCCGCGGCGGACCCGACAGCTCCATGAACAGGCCTCTGCGCGGGACGCTGGCAGCCCCAGCCCGCTCGCCAGGGCGCCGGGGCGCGACGATGCTCCGGCCGGCGGCCGGCCTCCTGCCGCTGGCCGTGGCCCTCGCCGCCGCGCTGGCGGCGGCGCTGGGGGCGCGGACGGAACTGGGCGAGCGTCTGGAGCTGCGGACCCACGACCTGCGCTTCGCGG
>CADCTO010000216.1 GCA_902805585.1 uncultured Armatimonadota bacterium
ATGGCAAATACTAACGAGCGGCAAGCCCTGACCGGGATGGGGGACCTGCGCGGCCACCTGCTCGCCGGCCAGGTCCTCCCCGCGCACCCGCTCGCCCTCGACGCCGCCCGCCGGCTCGACGAGCGGCGCCAGCGCGCCCTGACCCGCTACTACGTCGCGGCGGGCGCGGGCGGCATCGCGGTCGGGGTGCACACCACGCAGTTCGCGATCCGCGAGCACGGGATGTACGCCCCCGTTCTGGAACTGGCGTCCGAGACGGCCGACCGCGCTCTGGAGAACGCGCCGCGCCCCTTCGTTAAGATCGCAGGCCTGTGCGGGGCCACCGCGCAGGCGGTGCGCGAGGCGGAAACGGCGCGGAGTTTCGGCTACCACGCCGGGCTGCTCAGCCTCGGCGGGTTCGCGAACGCCGACGAGGACGCCGTGCTGGCCCACTGCCGCGCCGTCGCCGAGACCATCCCCCTCGTCGGCTTCTACCTCCAGCCCGCCGTCGGCGGGCGCGTCTTCCCTTACGCGTTCTGGCGCCGCTTCGCCGAGATCGAAAACGTCGTCGCCATCAAGATCGCCCCGTTCAACCGCTACCAGACCGTGGACGTCGTGCGCGCCGTCCTCGCGGCCGGGCGCGGCGGCGACATCGCGCTCTACACCGGCAACGACGACAACATCGTGGTCGATCTGCTGACGCGCTGGGAGTTCGACGCGCCCGCGTGCCCGCCCGCGCTGCACCTCGCCGGCGGTCTGCTCGGCCACTGGGCGGTGTGGACCCGCCAGGCCGTCGCGCTGCTCGGCGCGCTCAAGGCGGTGCGGGGCGAGTCCTGCTTCGGCGCCGAATGGCTGACCCGGGCGGCGCAGATCACCGACGCGAACGCGGCCGTGTTCGACGCCGCCAACGGGTTCGCGGGCTGCATCGCGGGCGTGCACGAAGTGCTGCGGCGGCAGGGGCTGCTGTCCGGCGTCTGGTGCCTCGACCCGCGCGAGGGGCTTTCGCCGGGACAGGCGGAAGAGATCGAACGGGTCTGCCACGCCTACCCCGAACAGACCGACGACGCCTTCGTCGCCGCCCATCGCGACGCCTGGCTCAGTTGACGACAACCCGCGCCGATTTCCTCCCCCTGCACGGGGCGCTCCCCCTTACCGGCATGGCAGGAACCGCAACGAGCTGGTCGTACGAGCCGGAGTTCCTCCGGCAACTCGTGGCGGGTGTGCCGTCGCTTCTCGGTGTCCAGGACCCGATCCTGGCGTAGACTCCAGTCATCGCCGGCGCCGCAAAAGCGTGACCGCGGGCCGCCGGCGCGATAAAATCGCGCGGCCCCCGGCACAGGATCCTGTGCCGGGGGCCGCCCTGACGTCACCGAACGTCGGTCTTAAACAGCCCAGGGGCGGCGCATGACGCGCCGGCGCATGTTGTTCGCTTCGGCGTCGTTGGTGAACCTCTCCTGCGCGGGGTCCCATTCCAGGCGCCGGCCGCCCAGGCGCAGCGAGATGTTGCCCATGTGGCAGACGGTAGCCGAGCGGTGCCCGATTTCGGCGGTGCAGATGGGGTCCTTGCGCTCGCGGACGCACTGAATGAAGTTGCCCATGTGGTCGTCGGACTTGTACAGCCGGACGGCGGTCGCGGGTAGCGGGTCTTCCAGGATCGCCTTGTCGCTGGCCTCGATCTTGCCGCGGCTGACGAAGATCCAGCCGTTCTCTCCCTCGAAGCGCACGCCGTTCTCGCCCTTGTTGGTGGCCAGAACGCTGATGCCGCCGGGGTAGGTGTAGGTGACGGCGAAATCGGTGTGGACGTTGTAGGAGCGCGGGTCGTAGGCCGGGGCCTTGCCCGTCGCCTGGACCGCGACGGGGCCGGAGTCGTCCATGCCGAGCGCCCACTGCGTGATGTCCAGGTGGTGCGCGCCCCAGTCGGTCATCATGCCGCCGCTGTACTCGTACCAGTAGCGGAACGAGCCGTGCGTCCGCTCCTTGACGTACTCGGTGTAGGGCGCCGGGCCGAGCCAGCGGTTCCATTCCAGGTCGTCGGGGTAGGGGAGGGCCGGGTAGGGGCCGCCGGAGGGGGCGCCGGGCAGGCGCGCCTCGACCCGCTTGATCTTGCCGATCCGGCCGTTGCGGACCATCTCACACGCGGTCCGGAAGCGCCCGTCGGAGCGCTGCTGCGAGCCGGTCTGGAACACGCGGCCGGTTTCGCGCGCGGTGTCGGCGATGCGGCGGCCTTCGTAGATCGTGAGGGCGAGCGGCTTCTCGCAGTACACGTCCTTGCCGGCCCTCATGGCGTCGATCGCCATGGTCGCGTGCCAGTGGTCCGGCGAGCCGATCACCACCACGTCGATGTCGGGCCGGGCGAGCAGCTCGCGGTAGTCGATGTAGCCCTTGGTGCCCTCGCCGAACGCCTTGACCCCCTCGGCCAGGTGGGTCTTATCGACCTCCGAAACCGCGACGACCTTGCAGCCCGGTTTGCTCGCGGCGGAACGCGTGTCGCCGAGCCCCTGCCGGAAGCCGCCCTTGCTGCCGCCGAGACCGATGCCGGCGACGTTGATCTGGTCGTTCGGCCCGAACGTGCGGCGGGCCGGTCCCGGCGCAGCCGCGGCCTCTTTGGCCAGCCAGGCGGGCAGGCCGGTCGCCGCCAGGCCGACGGCCGAGGTGGTTATGAAACGGCGTCGAGAAACGTCGTTGGGTTTTCGATCCTGCAATGGAGTACCTTTCGCGGCGCATGAGGAGTTGGAAATCGCGCCCGAGTCG
Source organism: uncultured Armatimonadota bacterium (assembly GCA_902805585.1). Classification (GTDB taxonomy): domain Bacteria; phylum Armatimonadota; class Armatimonadia; order Armatimonadales; family Armatimonadaceae; genus CADCTO01. The sequence continues at coordinate 2,731 of CADCTO010000216.1, forward strand.
GGGGTAGATTCGCCCGCGGCAGGGTTTGCTCCTTCTGCTGCGTGCGGCGGCGGTTCAATCGTACCGCGCCACCGCGGCGACGGGCGCGTCCGCGTTGCGCCGGAAGCGGGCCATCCTGCGGGCGTCCTCCGGGCTCGGCAGCCACCAGCGCAGCGCCGGGCGCGGCTCCCCCAGCAGCCAGCGCTCCTCGTCGGAGAGGCCCGCCAGCGCCTCCTCCGACGGGAACTCGCGATCGAGGGGGCGCATCCACGTGGGGCAGTAGCTGATGTAGACGTTCTTGCGCTCGATGTCGCTCTGGTTCGGCGGGGCGGCGTGCCACTGCGCCTGGTGGAACGCCACCACGGTGCCGGCCTCGCAGTTGAAGGTGACGACATCCTCGGCGTGGTCCTCGATCCGGAAGGAACCGTGCGGCTTGTCGTCGAGTTCCGGGCGTTTGTGTGAGCCGCGCACCACCTGGAGGGGGCCGCCGTTGCCGTGCGTCAGGTCGGTCAGGAAGAAGCCGAACTTCAGGTAGTGCAGGCCCATCGCGCCGTTCACGCGGGGAAACAGGCCGGGGCGCGGCCCGTCGGCGTGCCAGGGACTGCTGCTGATGAAATCCGCGACGCTGCGCCCGTCGCGGGGCCGGCTGACGAAGTTGCTCTGGCACAGGTGGAACATGGGCCCGAAGACGTCGTGCGAAAGCTGGAGCGCGGGCGCGTACATCATCAGGCGGCGGAACGCGGGGTCGGCGTCCACGCAGTTCATGACCTTGACGCTGACCGCCGGGTCGCCCCCGCGCTTCTGTCGCGTCACACGGTCGATCGCCGCGAGCGCCGCTTCCGTCAGCGCCTCGGGCAGTCTGCGCGGAAGCACGACGTAACCGTCCCGCTCCAGGGCGGCGCACGCCGCCTCGCGCTCCCCATCCGACAGGCCCTCGGTTGTTTCGTTCGCCGCCACGGTCATCGTCTGGCCCTCATTCCTCCGCGTCTCGCGGTCACCGATCGCGCCGCCATGTCAACGCTTTTCCTCAAGCGCGAACGCCCGCAACTCGGCGGGATCAAGAAACGTGATCGACGGGCGTTGCCCCACGTTCGACTCCCAATGGTAGCGGACACCTCGCCGATCCAGCACGTCGGCGATCGGCTCCAGGTCCTCGACCAGGAAGGTGATCACCGCCCGCTGGACGTAGTCGCCGCTGACGTTCATCGCGCCGAAAACCGTGACTTCGAACCCGTCTCGCTCCAGGATCACGACCCCGGGCTGGCCGTCGATGCCGACGGTTTCGGTATAGCCGGTGAAGCCGAGCACCTCCCGGAGAAACGAGTCCAGCAGGGCGACGTTTTTCGTGAAGACCCACGCTCCAGGTCGGACTTCCACAGCGCCAGGTTCCGGTGAATGCTCAGGCCGCCGCTGAGGCGGCCGCCACGCGCTCCGGGTTATTCTCGACGCGGGTGAGCCAGTAGTGCGAATCGAACTGCTCGTCGCCGGTCAGGAAGCGCCACAGTTTGATCCGCTGCGCGTACTCCAGCCGGTCTTCGTTGCCGTACCACTTGTGGTTGCGGAACAGCGACGAATGGATCTCCGGCGCGTCCAGGTCGTCCGTGTTCCACAGGAGCCGCTGCCGGACGGTGGGGTTGAGGCGCAGCTTGAACATGTAGCGCATCTGCTCCGTGCGGTTCGGCTGGGCGCAATGCCAGATGCCGTGGTGGCCGACGGCCACTGTCCCCGCCTTGCACACGATGGGGACCTGCCCGGTGAAGTTCTGGTACCGCCCGATGTCGGATTCGTGGATGCGGCGCAGGTGGCTGCCGGGCAGGAACATCGTCCCGCCCATCTCGCGCGGCGTGTCGTGCGGGTAGTAGAAGAGCTGGATGTCGAACGCGCTCCGGGGGTCGATGATGTTGTCGGCGTGCCACACCTGCCCCTCCTCGTGGCGGGGCGAGACCCGGTGGAAGGCGTGGTGGTCGTACAAGGGGTCCGGCCCGACCAGGCTGTGGATGATCCCCTGCACCTGCGGCAGGCGGAACAGCGCGCCGAAGCCGCGGGAGTCCGGCCACAGGCCGGACAGCGGCTGCCCCTGCCGCTCGTAACCCCGGGGGATCTGCTCCTCGTCGATCTCGCGCATCGCTTCCCGGTTGATCTCGTCGGGGATGAACGCGTCGAACCGCAGGAAGCCGTCGGCGACGAAGTCCGCCATCTGCCGCGAGGTGAGCAGGTACCGTTTATCCATCCGTCATCACTCCTCGATCTTTTCCAGAACGTACTCGAACCGGAGGAACGCCGTCGTGAGCTCCATGCCGGGGTAGGCGGGGAACTGCTGCGGCACCTGGATCACCCGCCAGCCGTCCTGCATCGCGGCGAAGACGGAGCGGTAGGGCGGGGCGTCGCTGTCCCCGGTGGTGTGGTGTTCCTTGCCGGTCGCATCGTACACGGACCAGGCGCCGACCTCGCTGTACAGGTCGGGGTTGCGGGCGTACAGGAACAGCAGCTTCTGTCGTGCTATCGTCGTCACCTCTTTCCGGGGACGGCCGGGATGCGGAACGCATCCCGGCCCGGGGCCCGGTGCGGTACCCATTCTCCCCGGCGACGGATTTCACCTTCCCGGCGTTGCCGTCTTCGGGGCCGCGCCCGTGCGCCTCCGGGGGATGGTGATGAGCCAGACGCTTTGCGGCGGCTGCGTCAGCCGGAGCGAGCCGGCGGCGTCGAAGGCCGCCGGCTCCCCGGGTTCCCCGCGCCGCGCCGCGCTCACCTCCTCGACGGCGGCGGGCCCGGCCCGGTCGGTCAAGCGGCTCGCGTCGATGCGCAGCGGCAGCGGCGAAGACGGCCGGGCGTTCACCGACCACAGGTAGTAGTTTCCGGCATCCGATGCGGCGACCACGGACGCGTCCTCGCCGCCGGCGGCCTCGATCCGGTCCCGGCCGCCGGAGAAGCCTTTTGCGAACAACCGGAGCACGTCCGCCGCTCTGCGCCGCCCGGTCGTGTCCCAGTTCGTCGGGCCTTCGTTGGTCCGGTGGAAGCCGACGTTCTTGCCGCCCACGTCGCTGTACTTGAACGCCTGCACGCCGTAGACCCCGCGCCGCGCGAACGTGGCGAGGATGCGCGCCTGGGCGCAGAACAGGGCGGGCAGGTCCAGGTCGTGCCGGGTCTGGTCGAACCCCCGGGTGCTTTCCACGTTCTGTTCGGAATAGTTGATCGGCAGGACGACCCCACCCGGCGAGAACTTCGCCATGCCCTCCTGCATCTGCCTGATCTCGGCGTCGTAGCGGGCGGCGTCCGGGTTGTAGCGGTGGGTGTCGAAAACATCCACGAGGTTGTAATCGACGGTGCGGCCGGCGTAGTCGGTGCGGAGGCTGCGGCAGACCGCCTCGCCCCAGCCGGTCGTGTCGTCGCGGGTGTCTGCGTTCTCCCGGCGGGCGAAGAAGGCGCGGGGGCTGGTGATGACGGGACCGTAGATGCGCGCGACGAGGGCGCGCTTGTAGCGCGTGTTGACCGCGCGGACGGCGGCCCGCTTGGCGTCGGAACCGAAGCGCAGCCACTCGATGTAGTCGTCCTGCCGGATGTTCGCCCCGATCTCGATGTGGTCCGGTTCGTTCCAGATCTGGAAATCGGTAACGCCGTGGTGGCGGGCCATCCAGTAGGCGCTCAGGAAGTGCCACTTCCAGAACTCCCACTTGTCCGCCCAGCTCCCGGCGATGCTGATGGGCATCCAGGCGGGCCGGTGGCGCACGTTTCGCCAGTCGCGCGGGTCCGTCTTCGCCGTCACGCCGCTCGGGGCGCAGTGGGCCGTGAGCACCAGCGGACGTATCCCCAGCCGCTTCAGCTCGGTCAGGGCGAAATGGAGGTTGTACACGTTGCGGCCGGGCGTGCGGACGTCCCGGAAACGCTTGTCGTAGTACGCCCAGTCGATGGTTTTGCCGCCTTCCGGGTCCGCGATCACGGCCGCACGGCGCGCCTCGAACGAGGCGAGGTCGGTGACGCCGTCGCCGTAACCGGCGGGCGGCGCTTCCGGGGCGAAGTGGGCGGCGTTCACCCAGAGCCGCAGGCAGTTCGCCCCGGAGCGAGCCAGCCACTGCGACGTGTTGCTCCCGGGCACGTAGTGCCCCTGCCCGTAACCGACCAGCGTGGGCGTCTTCCCGACCACGGCCGGCGAAAGGGTAATAGTTGCCTCCGGCGGCAGCGCCCGCACGGCGCCCGCGAGCGCCGCCATGCAAGCCATCAGGCCCCCGATCATCCGCGTGGGCCCACTGCGGAGCGCCGGGCGGCGCCGGGCAGTTCTCAGGAGCGTTGGTCGTTTGTTCATGACTCTCCGTGTTGGCACGCTCCATCGCGTGCCGCCCGATCCGCGATCAACGGCCCGGCAGGAACAGGACGATTGTAGAGGAAACCGGCGCATCCATCAAGCCTTTTCGCGAAGACTTCGCCGCGCCGAAAGGTCAGGTAATATGACAGGGAAAGCGCCGGCTGCCGGTGCCCTTGTGTCAGGCTTGTCGGGATACCGCAGAAAGGCGCAGACATGTACCGTCCGAACGCCGCCCCTCGAACGGAGAACGGCGACCTGCTGCCGTTTGTGATGTGGAGCCTGACGCTCGTGATCTTCGGTCTCTGGGCGAACGGAACGGCCCACCAGACGACCCTGTTCGCGCTCAATGTGCCGGTCGCTTTGATCGCATGGAAGCTCTCGAAGTCCAAAGCCCGGGTCGACCGGGCGCACGCAGGGGGCAAGCTCGTTCTGGATGCGACGGTGCTGGTTCTTGTCGTCCTGTTCAGCGCGGGGTACGCCCAGCGCCAGCGCCAGCGGGTGTTCATCGTGCCGCCGGCGGTTTATGATGGAGGGGATGGGTCGCTCACGTTTACCTACACGCCCGACCGCATACCGCCGCCGACCATCGCCGTTCCCGCGGAACCACCGGTCGCGGAACCACCGGTCGCACCGGCGCCGCTGCCATCACCCGCTCTCCTCCCGGTCGACCCCTTCACCCGACTGGAGAACCGGAGCCCGTCTCCGACCGGAGTTCCCGCCGCAGGCGTGCCCCGCACCGACGTGTCCCGTCGGGAGCCGGCGACGCCAGTCAGCAGCGCCATCGAGGCAGGCGTCCCGTATTAAGAAGGCCGGAGCGTATGCACTTGGAGGCAGTCACTGTGGGATTTCTCACACCGTGAAACATTCACCTCCCGTTGCGCGATCAAAGAACGTAATTACTACCCGATACGCGAGGCCCGACCGGGGAGCGCGCCCCCTGGCCGGGCCTCGTTGCGTCACCCGGATTATCGTCCGGAGGGGCGGAGTTTGCCCCTTCACCCGTTCGATTACCGGTTCACAATTTTTTCGCCGAGAGAACGTTTAAGAGCCTGCGCCGCCGGGAATATCTCAGCGTGATCTCCTTTTCTCTCCACGTGCTGTAGTGGGAAGGCCGGGCGCGGATAGCCCGGCCTTTTTCTTTTTCCGGTCCTAGACCCACATTCCGGTGTCGTTTAGGGAGCCGCCAGGCACACCTGGCGGCTCCCTTTGTGATTGTCTGCCTACAGGGGCGAGCCGGCGGGCGGCGGGACGAGCACCGCGTCGATGGCGTGGATCACTCCGTTACCGGCGGCGATGTCCGGTTGGAGCAGGCTCGCCACACCGTTGATGCCGATGGCCGGAGCGGTCACCACGTTGAGGGTGTTCCCCTGCAAGCTCTGCACCACGCTCGGGTTGCTCATGCGGGTGATATCGGCGCCGCGTAGTCGCCCCCGCACGACGTGGTAGTTGAGGAGCGCGGCGAGCTGCGCCCGGTTCTCCGGCTGCATCAGGTTGTCGAGCCGGCCCGCCGCCAGGCGGTCGAAGGCCGCATTGGTGGGCGCGAAGAAGGTGAACGGCCCCTGGGCCCGCAGCGCCTGCTCCAGCCCCGCCGCGCGGATCGCGCGGGTCAGCGTGGAGAATTGCGGGTCGCGCGCGATGGCGTCTACGAGCGTGGCGGCGCCCGGCGTGGCGCCGGTTCCGGCCGTGCCAGCCGGGGGCCGGCCTGCCGTGTTGGGCGCGGGAAAGGCGGGCGCCGTCGAGGGCGGCCCCACGTCCGGCCGCGGCGCCGAGATCGAACCCGTGCCGGCCGCGGGGGGCGTCGTGCCGGGAGCGGCATTTCGGCTCGTTCCTGCGGTGCCGGTGCGGCCACGGGCGCCGGTCGTCTGGCCGGTGGTCCCGGCGGTGCCGCCGCGCGTGCCGCTGGTCGCCCCGTACCCGGTCATCCTTTGGCCCCGGTCGGATTCGGCGCGGCGGCGCGCACGGTACGCGGCG
>CADCTO010000217.1 GCA_902805585.1 uncultured Armatimonadota bacterium
CTGTCGGTGCTGCCACTACTACTGCTATCCTCGGCCGGCAAGGCGGCCCTCCGGGTCCTTACGGCCGGGGGCGCCCGCCGGGTCTGGCTGCGGAATGCCGGACCATCGGCCGCCCGTCGACGAGGATGCGCTGCTGGAGCGGGATCGACCGCTTGATCTTCCACCCGTCCGACGTTCGCACCCAGGTGTCCCGGTAGCGGAGCCGGGCATCCAGGGTGCGCTTTTTTCCCTGCGGGTCCGTGATGTCGCCCTTGAACTCGTGCCGCGCCGTGGCGTCGGCGGCGGCGCCCGCGTTCCGAAGTCGGAAACGCTCGATGACGACCTGCGAGCGACGGACCAGGCCGACGCTGCCGAACGTCTGCTGGAGCGCCGCGACCACCCGGTTGCGGTCGACCCGTTCGCGCCCCCGCCCGCCGCGGAAGTCGGGTGTCAGGATGGCGCGCGCCGCCTCCGCGTTCCGGTTCATATACGCCTGGATGAACCGGCTGTATTGCTCCTGGACCGCCCGCCGCGCCGTCGTGGCCGTCGTCCCGGTACGCCCCTGGGCCCGTGCGGCGGGTGCCCACGGCAGGAGTGTGACCGCTGCCAGAAGCGCCGCCGTCATCGCCGATCGTTGTCGCATCGTCTCGTTCCTCTCGCCTCTCCGCCCACAAGGGGTACCCGGGGAAAAATCGGTGCAAACCGTGTAAACCTTTGGGAGCCATGATCGACCGGGGACGGGCCGAGCGGCACCAACCCGCCAAGGGAATCCCGTGCGGCGCGTGCAATAAGCCCGCGGAGGGGCAGGAATGGACCACACGATTCGCTTGATCGCGCCGGAAGAGGACGCGGCGCACGCCCGCCTGATGGCGCACGCCTTCGGCCACGGGCGCGTGACCAACGACGAGCCGCCGGCGCGGACGCCGGACCACCACGACGCTTTCGGCCTGTTCGATGCGGCGGGCCTACAGGCGGCCTACACGCTGATCCCGTTCCGCGTCCACTGGCAGCCCGGCCGGAGCCCCCTGCCCATGGGCGGCGTGGCGGGGGTGGCGACCTGGGCCGAGGCGCGGGGCCGGGGCCACGTCGGCGCGCTGCTGCGGCACCTGCTCGAAACGATGCGCGGGCGCGGGCAGGTGGTCAGTTCGCTCTACCCGTTCGCCTTCGCCTTCTACCGGAACTACGGGTGGGAGTGGGTGGGGGAGCGGCGGCGCGTTTCCATCCCGCTCGCCCAGGTCCCGCGCGCTCCCGAGGGCGCCGACGTGCGCGCGGTCCCGGCGGAAGACGCGCTCCCGCTCCTGAAGCCCATCTACAGCCGGTACGCGGCGCGGTACCGGGGGATGTGTGACGCCGAAACGCACCGCTGGCCGCAGGCGCTCCGGCACGACGACAACCGCACGACCTACGTCTACGTCCACCAGCACCCCGGCGCGGAGCCCGACGGCTACCTGCTGTGGCGCTTCGGCAAGGACGGGCACGGCCAGGTCCGGGAGTTCGTCGCGACCACGCCGGAAGCGCACCGCGGCCTGTTTTCACTGCTGCACTACTTCGGGACCCAGTGCACGAAGGCCGACTTCCAGAAGCTGCCCGCGGACACGCCCCTCTGGTCCCACGTGATGCACTGGGACGTGGAGACGAAGGCGTGGCCGGTCTTCATGGCCCGCGTGGTGGACGTCCCCGCCGCCTTCGCGGCCCTGGCGCCCGGTCCCGACGTGGCGGACGGCGGGGTCACCATCGTCGTGCGCGACGAGCACGCGCCCTGGAACGACGGCGCGTGGACGATCACCGGCGAAGCGGGCGCGGTGCGATGCGAGCGTGCCAACGGAACTTCCCCGTCCGTCACGCTTGACATCCAGGCGCTCTCGCAGGCGTTCTGGGGGCAGCCGTCGCTCGACGCGCTGTGGCGCGCGGGCCGCCTCGAGGCGGGCGACGCGTCCTCGCTGCGCTGGCTGGCAAGCCTCGTTGCCGGCCCGCCGGTCTACACGCTGGACGACTTCTGAGGCCACGGCGGGCGGGGACGGATCTCACACGGCGGCAACGTCCCCGCCGACCGCCGCGGAAAACGGCAGCGCTTCCCGGCCCGCCGCTCGGCGCATTTCGAGGACGACCGTCGTCCCTTCCGGCCCGGTGAGCAGGAAAACGGCGTCCACGAAGGTGAGGATCATGTACCAGCCCTGGCCGGCGCTGCCCGCGGTGGAGTAGCCCTGCTTGAGCGTGGAGATAGGCAGCCTGTCCAGGGGAATCCCGGGCCCGGCGTCCTCGACCCAGATCTGCAGGGTATTTTCGGTGCCGTAACATCGGACCTGCGCTTCTCCGGCGTGAGCGCACGCATTCATGGCCGCTTCATGGACGGCGGAAATCAGGTCGTGGATGCGGGGCGTGGGGAACTCGGCGGCCCGCGCCAACCCCTCGACAGACCGGCGGACCTGCCGCAGGGCGCCCGCCTCGGCCACCTCGATTGTCGCCGGTTCGGCGTCCGGGGGCGTGGGCAGTTCGGAACGGTCCCGGCACAGGTGGAGGCGGCCGTCCGTGGCGCTGTCCAGGATGTCCCGCAGCCAGCGGTGCTGCTGGTGCAGCGCGGCCTGCTGGGTCAGGATCGTGACCGGCGCGGTCACGGCCAGGGGCATGAGCCGTACCAGACTGACGGCCGTGCCGACCGAGGCGACCGCCGTGAGGGCCCGCACCAATCCGTTGACCCGATACGCCGGGTTATAGAACATGAGGGCGTCGAAAAAGTGCGTCCACCCACATGCCGTGATAAAGATGACGTACAGGGCGAAGATCATGAGGGTCGGCTTGTGGAGCCGCAGCGTTTTCCGGTTGGCGCGGTAGCTCCACAACATCACCAGGGGGATCCAGAGGTACGACAGCCAGATGAGCGCATCCGAAACCACGTGGAGCGCGACCAGACTGTCGTCCCAGGTGCCGCAGACGCGCCGGGGCATGAACCCCCGGTCGCTGAACAGGTTTCGCCAGAATTCCAACGTCGATCGTCTCCCTGGAGGTGCGGGCCGTTCGGCTACAGCGGGATGGCTTTGGAAGCCGACGCCTCCCTGACCTCATCCGCGGTGACTTCGCGGCCGTATTGCTGCGACAGGTAGATGGCCTCGGAGATCAGCATCGTGTTCAGGGCGATCTCCGCCGTCGGCAGAAGCTCGGCTTTCCCCTGGAGCACGGCGACCCAGTGCCGCTGCGAACTGCCGCGCGAATCCGTGTCGCCGTCGTCGCTGCGGAGCTTGCGCCAGCGGTAGTTCGCGGCCGACAGGTCGGCGGTCCCGTTGACGTCCAGGTCGCCGTAGGAGCGGAAGAAGCCGAACGGCTTCAGGCGGATGCCGCCCTCCGACCCGACGACGCACGAACCTTCCATGGCGTCCAGGTGGATCGCCCACGCCTCGATGATGTCGAGCGACAGGTCCCCGGCGAAGCGCACGAATCCCATGCCCAGCTCCTCGACGCTGTAGCCCGCCGACGCCCGCCGCGCCTCGTCCATGCGGATCTTCTGGTACGTTTTGCCGGTGACGCGCTCCACCTGCGGGTTGCCGAGCAGGTAGAGCATCTCGGAGATGTGGTACACGCCCATGTCATAGAGCGCGCCGCCGCCGCTGTTCTGCTTCTGGACGAAGGCGGGCTTGCCGTAGCCGTCCACGTACGGGCGCCCGCGCCGCCGGTGCCCGGTCGAGCGCGCGTGGTAGATGTCGCCGAGTGCTCCCGCGTCGATCAGTTCCTTGGCCGCGCGCGTCTCGTCGTTGTACAGGCCGGCGAGCTGGATGTGGAGTTTTTTGCCGGAAGCCTTCGCCGTCTCCAGCATCGTCACTGCGTCGCGGTACGAGCCGGCCATCGGCTTCTCGCAGTAGACGTGCCGCCCCGACTTCAGCGCCGCGACCGTGCCGGGCAGGTGGAGGTTGTTGTGCAGGCAGACGTCGATGGCGTCCAGGTCGTCGCGGCGCAGCATCTCCTCGGCGGTGTAGTAGACGTTGGGGATGCCGAAGGTTTTGGCGGTCGTGTCGGCCGCTTCGGGCTTGATGTCCGCGCAGGCGACGACGGTCGCCTCGGGGATCTTGGCGTAGTTGGACAGGTGGCTCTGCGCGATCTGGCCGCAGCCGATGATTCCGATACGTACGGGTGCAGGGGTGTCTTCTGGCATGGTTCGCTCCTCTTCCCTTCATTGGGTTCGCGGCGCCATGAATCCTGCATCGCCCGAACGTTCCCCGGCACTCCGTATGATATACTGGGACCGGGACTCCCACGCCCGCCGCTTCACCGCTGGAGGTACGCTTTGCGCCGACGACGCCCACGACTCTGCGCGCCGCCCGTCGTTCTTTTCGCCCTGCTGTCCGCCTGCCTCGCCGCCGGCTGCAATCCGCGCCAGGTCGCCCAAAAAACGCCGCCCGCGCCGCCCGCCCCCGCGCCGCCCGCCGGGCGGGTCCACATCCCGCCGCCGGAACCGCCGGCCTTCAACGGCGCCGTCTACGAAGCGATGAGCGTGCGGTCGCAGAACGCGCGCGTCCCGGTCATCATGTACCACGACATCATCGCCGAGCGCGGGCCCGGCTCGGTCTGGTTCGACTGCACGACCGAGGAGTTCACCAAGCAGATGGAGTGGCTCGTGGAGCAGGGGGCCCAGCCCATCTCGCTGGAAGCGCTGCACCGGCACCTGACGCGCGGCGAGCCCGTCCCCGAGAACGCGATCGTCCTGACCTTCGACGACAACTACCAGGGTTTCTTCGACAACGCCTACCCGATCCTCAAGCAGTACAACTTCCCGGCCGCGATGTTCGTGCACACCAACTTCGTCGGGGACAAGCAGAACGCCCACCCGAAGATGGACTGGGACACGCTGCGCGTTCTGGACAAAGAAGGCCTGGTCACCATCGCCTCGCACACGCTGTCGCACCCCGAGGACATGAGCCGGCTCCCGCTGGAGACGCAGGAGAACGAACTGCGGGAATCCAAGGCGCTCCTGGAGTCCGAGCTGGGGCACCCCGTCCCGTACTTCGCCTACCCGAACGGCAAGGGCGACAAGGAGACGTTCGAGGCCGCCCGCCTCGCCGGGTACACGATGGCCTTCACGATCCGGAACGGCCTGGCCGAAGAGTCGCCGGGCATCCTGGCCGTGAACCGCTACATCCACACGCGCCTGGAGAAGGCGTGGGCCGACCGCGAGAACGCCCTGCGCGGCACGCCCGCCGAAGTGGTCGAGCGAACGCTCACGCCGGCGCCGGTCCGCCTGGAGGTCGGCGAGTACGAGGGCGTGCGGCTCGGACTGGTGCGGGGCGGGACGCCGTCGACGCACCGGACGGCGGGCCGGCTCAGCGTCGGACAGTTCGTGCAGGACGCGGGCGGCGTCGCGGGCATCAACGGCACCTTCTTCGCCAACGCCGCGCTCCGCGGCACGGACAACACGATGATCGGGCCGTGCCTGACCACGTCGGAAGGCTTGTTCCTGCCCGAAGCGGCGCCGTGGCGGCTGGAAAAGCTGGTCAACCGCCCCTTGATCCTGTGGGGGCCGACGCGCTTCGCCATCGCGCCGTTCCAGCCGGGGTACATGAACGAGCCGGCCCCGCTCCTGGCGCTGATGCCGGACCTGACCAACGTGTTCCTGGCAGGCAGCTGGATCGTCCACAACGGCGTTTCGCGGACGGAAGAGGAACTGAGACCCTTCTCGGTGGGCGATTTCGACCAGACGCGCCGCCGCGCCTTCTTCGGCATCACGGAAACGGGCGAGGTGGTCCTGGGGGCCTCGCTGGAGGTCGTCGGCACGGAGCGCCTGGCGCGTGCTGCGGCGGCGGCCGGACTGGCCGAAGCGGTCCTGCTCGATTCCGGCTTCTCGACCTCGCTCGTCTACGACGACAAGATCATCGTGACGGGGCACACGGCGCGGCACCTGCCGTCGCGCCCCGTGCCGCACGCCATCGTGCTGGCGGGCGAGCTTTCGCCGCCGACCGACCCGGAAACGAAAAAGGCCCTCGACCGCGCCAACTCCGCCATCGAGGCGGCCAAGCCAGCGCGGCGGAAGCGGAGAACGGCGCGGCGGTAAGCGTGCCATCGGCACGGTAGAATCGCGGGCGCGGAAACCCGGCCGTTCTGGTAGAATTGTCTCACCCACGGTCCCGCGAGGGATCAAGACGCGTTGTCAGGAGAACCGGAACGTTGGCGATCATGGTTATCGGCGGTGCGGGCTATATCGGCTCGCACACCGCCCACATTTTGAAGGACCGCGGCCACGAGGTCGTCGTGCTCGATTCGCTCGAACTGGGGCACCGCGAGGCGGTCGCGGGGCTGCCGTTCGTCGAGGCGAACTACGCCGACCGGGCGGCGCTGGACGGCGCCATCAAGCAGTACCGCGTAAACGCCGTCATGCACTTCGGCGCGTACGCGTCGGTCGGGGATTCGGTCGCCAACCCGGCCAAATACTACGAGAACAACATCGGCGCCGGCCTCGCGATCCTGCGCGCCATGCTCGACAACGACGTCAAGCACATGATCTTCTCGTCGTCGGCGGCGACCTACGGCGAGCCGCAGACGATCCCGATCCCCGAGGACCACCCGCAGCAGCCCACCAACCCCTACGGCGAGACCAAGCTGATGTACGAGCGCATCCTGCGCGACTACGACGCCGCGTACGGGCTGAAGAGCGTGAGCCTGCGCTACTTCAACGCGGCGGGGGCCGACCCCGCCGGCCGGCTGGGGGAGGACCACCAGCCCGAACAGCACATCATCCCGCTCGTGCTCGACGTCGCTCTGGGGCGCCGGGCGGACGTGAAGATCTTCGGCACGGACTGGGACACGCGCGACGGGACGTGCCTGCGCGACTTCATCCACATCGTGGACCTGGCCGACGCGCACATCCTTGCGCTCGAACACCTGCGCGCGGGCGGGAAGACGACGGCCTACAACCTGGGTAACGGCCGGGGGCACACGGTCAAAGAGGTGATCGACGCCGTGGAGCGCGTGACGGGCAAGAAAGTGAACGCGATCCCCGCGCCCCGCCGTCCGGGCGACCCGGCGCGTCTGGTCGCCTCGTACGACCGCATCAAGGCCGAGCTGGGCTGGAACCCCCGGTACCCGGAGATCGACACCATCATCGAGCACGCCTTCCGGTGGCGCGAAGCGCATCCCGAGGGGTATCGCTCGTAGATCGGGAGGTGGAGTGCCGATGTCTCCGTTCACCGTGGTCTGCCACCCGCTGCCGCTGGATCTCGCCGTCGCCGCGCCGGGCCAGACGGTGTCGGCCTCGCTCGACATCCGGCGCAGCGACGGGGCGCCCATCCGCCAGTTTTTCATGGCGTTCCCCAAGGAGACGCCGCGCGGGATGGTGTTATGCCCCCGGCGCTACGACGACGAGCATTGCCGGGTCGATGTGACGTGGCAGGTGCCGGCCGACGGGGAGATGGACCTGCGGGCGACGACGTTCGAAGTGTCCGTGGACGGCGTTTCGGTGACGGTACCGGTCCGCCTCGGCCCGCCGCCGCAACACGAGCGAGACGCCGCGGAGCCCTCTGCCGGGTACGGGTGGGCTCAAAAAGCCGCGCTGGTCGGCGCGGCGTGCGCCGGGTGCGCCGCGCTCCTGATCACGCTCTGGGGGCGGCAGGGGCTGGGGGTCCGGCCCGCCGCCGTCGTCGCGGGCGGCGCCTCCGCTCCGCCCGCCGTCCGCCCCCCACTGAGCGCTCCGGCGGGGCCGCGCCGCGCGTCGCCCCTGCCCCGCGTCTCCCGCGTCCGCACCTGGCGCGGCGTGTCGCTCTGGGACGTCGACGGGCGGCTGGTCGTGGACACCCGCCGCCGCCCCGTCCGCGCGGGCGACGCGTTTGAATCGCTCGGGACGCGGCCGGGCGGACTGCCCGGGGCGCTCCACTTCGACGGCATCCGCTTTATTCGTAGGCCCGTGCCCATCGTTCTCGACCGGGGCCGGGAGAAGTTCATCGTTTTCCAGCGCCCCCCCGTCGTTCCTGCCCCGGCCCCCAGTCGGGCACAGCAACGCCGTCGGCGGAACCTCGCGCCCATCGCCGCTTTCCTGAGGGCCGAAGCGCGACGAGCCAGGAGCGGATCCGCCGGGGCCGACGTGCTCGATCGCTATCGGCGGACCTTTCGCCACCGGAGCCCGTTCCAGGGCGACTACCGCACCTGGTATGTTCGGCTGGCCGGGACGGTCGCGCAGAAGCGCGGCGGCGTCGCCAGCCGCGGTGCCGACCTGAACCGCCTTGCCGCAGAGGCCGAGGGGGCGGCCGGCTCGGGCGGCGTCGCCGCGGCTAAGCCAGCGCCGCCGCCGCGTCCCGTCCCCGCCTACCGCCGCGTCGAAAGCGCGCTCGTGCTGATCGCGGGCCGTCCGGGGGCGGCGGACCGCATTCTCCGGCCGCTCGGCACCGGTGATACCGGGCGTTTCTACGGACTCCGACTTTCGACGCCGGTCGAGATCGCGGGGAAGCGTTACATCCGCATCTTCGCCACGCAGCCGTTCGAACTCGCCGCACGCCTCAGCCTGCCCCGCTACGTGCTGCGTCCGGAAGGGGTCGCGCGCGTGCTGCCGCGCGACATCCCTGCCGCGGGTGACGGCGCGCAGGCCCTCGCGCTGCCCGGGCTGCGGGTCCCGGTCCGGCTCGTCGTCGAGGCGCGCGTCCGGCCCGCGCCCCCCGAATCAGCGCCTTCGGGGGCGTCCTTAACAGAACCTTAACCCTGCCTTAAACCCGGCTTAATATGGCGGTGCTACAATCCCTATCGTGTCCGACGGCCCGCCCGTCGCACGGACGAAGGGGTGAACGTATGCTTCGTGCCACGTGCGTCTTGCTGTTCCGTCCGGCTTCATCCCGATGGTCGAAGGCGCCTCCATCGACAAGCAGGCGCACAACATGGATTCGGAGCGCTGGATCTTCGACACGATCGAGTTCGACAAGACCGTCGGGGTCGCCCGGCGCTTCGCCGAGCGCAACCCGGACACCCTCGTCGTCGTGACCGCCGACCACGA
>CADCTO010000218.1 GCA_902805585.1 uncultured Armatimonadota bacterium
CGGCGAAATCGTAGCCCCGGCCCAGGTAGAAAAAGGTCGAGCGGCCGGCCAGTTCGGCGGCCAGCCCTTCCACCGACAGCGCCTGCCCGATGACGGCCTCGACGGCGTCCGGCAGGGCCGACAGGTCCCGCGCGTAGCTGCGCAGCGCGTCGGGCGCCAGCCGACCTTCCAGGCGGGCCAGGTGCAGGCCCAGCAGGTACAGCGCCATCACCTGCGTCACGTACGCCTTGGTCGAGGCGACCGAGATCTCGGGCCCGGCCTGCGTGTAGACCGTGGCGTCCGACTCGCGCGCGATGGCCGACCCGACGACGTTGACGATCGACACGATCGTCGCCCCGCGCCGGCGCGCCTCGCGCAGCGCCGCCAGCGTGTCGGCGGTCTCGCCGGACTGCGAGACGACGACGCAGAGCGTGTGCGTATCCACGAGCGGGTCGCCGTAGCGGAACTCGGAGGCGACCGTCACCTCGGTGTGGCGGCGCAGGAGCGACTCGAAGAAGCGCTTGGCGACGACGCCCGCGTGATAGGCCGTTCCGCAGGCGACGATCTGGAGGTGCGTGAACCGGGCGACCTGTCCGGCGGTGAAGCCGTCGAGTTCGGGCAGGTGGACCTGCTCGTCCTCGGTGATCCGGCCGCGGAGGGTGTCGGCCAGGGCGCGCGGCTGCTCGTGGATCTCCTTGAGCATGAAGTGCGGGTAGCCGCCCTTCTCCGCCGTCTGCTCGTCCCAGGTCACCAGGAACTCTTCGCGGGCGACCGGCTCGCCTGCGAGCGTCGAAAGGCGGACGCAGTCCTTGTCCACGATGGCGAAGTCCCCGTCCTCCAGCACGAGCACGCGCTTGGTGTAGCGCATCACGGCGGGGATGTCGGAGGCCAAAAAGTTCTCGCCGGCACCCAGGCCCAGGATCAGCGGCGAGGCGGTCTTGGCGGCGTACAGCGTGTCCGGGTCGTGCGTCGAGACCACGGCGATGGAGTAGGCGCCCCGCACCTGGGAAAGCGCCTGACGGACGGCCGATTCCATGTCGCCGGTCGCCCGAAAGGCGCGGTCGACGAGATGGACCATGACTTCGGTGTCGGTGTCCGAGGTGAACCGGCAGCCCTGCTCCTGCAGCTCGCGCTTCAGCTCCTGGAAGTTTTCGATGATGCCGTTGTGGATCAGGGCGATGCGGCCGTCGTTGGAGTAGTGCGGGTGGGCGTTCGGGGTGGTCGGGCCGCCGTGCGTGGCCCAGCGCGTGTGGGCGATGGCGGTCCCGCGCTTGTCCCAGTGGTCGGCGAGCTGCGCCTCCAGGACCGAAAGCTTGCCCGCCGACTTGACGATCTCCACGTCCTGCCCGCCCGCCACGGCGACGCCCGCGGAGTCGTACCCCCGGTACTCCAGCCGCCGGAGCATGTCGATCACCGTCCGGACGCCGGGCCGCCCCCCCACATACCCGGTTATGCCACACACGTGCGCGCGAGGTTCCTTTCGGGGCCGGGACGGAGACACGGCGCCACGGCGGTCCCGTACATTATACCAAACGTCTTTCGGGGCCCCGGGACGGTTCAGGACGGCTGCTTGGCGCCGATCGCCTCGCGCGGCGCGGCGTTGCCGTAGACCGGCGGGGCGGCCTGGCCGGGGGCGGCCCAGCGACAGGCATTGGCGATGACGCGCAGCACCTCGGCGTTGTGGTAGGTGGGGTACGATTCGTGGCCGGGGCGGAAGTAGAAGACCTTGCCGCGCCCGCGGCGCCAGGTGCAGCCGCTGCGGAACACCTCGCCGCCCTCGAACCAGGAGACCAGGAAAAGTTCGTCGGGCGCGGGGATGTCGAAGTGCTCGCCGTACATCTCCTCCCGTTCGATCTCGAAGGCTTCGGGCAGGCCGTCGGCGATCGGGTGCGCGGGGTCCACGACCCACAGCCGCTCTTTCTCGTCGGCCTCGCGCCACTTGAGCGCGCAGGAGGTGCCCATCAGCTTGCGGAAGATCTTGGAGTAGTGCGCCGAGTGGAGCGCGACCAGCCCCATGCCGCCCAGGACCCGTTTGTGGACGCGATCGACGACGGGGTCGGCGACCTCGTTGTGTGCGGCGTGCCCCCACCAGACGAGCACGTCGGTTTCGGCCAGCGCCTCCGCGGTCAGGCCGTGCTCCGGCTCCTGCA
>CADCTO010000219.1 GCA_902805585.1 uncultured Armatimonadota bacterium
GCTGGCGCAAGCCTGGTACGAGCGCACGATCAAGGTCCCCGTCGAGTGGGCCGGGCGCGCGGTTCTGCTCGACCTGCGGCGCGTCAGCACCGACGCCGTGGTCTACGTCGACAACAAGGAGGTCGGCTCGGTCAACTGGCCCGGCGGGACCGTGGACCTTTCCGCCGCCGTCACACCCGGCCGGGAGGCGAACCTGCGCCTGCGCGTGATCGCCACCGACGACCGCGCGCAGGTCCCGATCTACATGGGCTACCTCCAGAACGAGATGCGCCCGGCCAACCTCGACAATCGCGGCGTCATCGGCGACGTCACCCTGCTCAGCCGCCCGAAAGGCGCCCATGTCCACGACGTGCTCGTGCGCCCGTCCACGCGGCAGAAAAAACTCAACGTCGATATCGAAGTGGCCGGCGTAGCCGGCGCCGGCGACCTGAAGCTGACGGCGCGCCTGCTCGACGAGCAGAACAAGGTCGAGAAGACCTTCACGCAGACGCTGCCCGCGAAGGCGGCCGGGATGCAGACGGTGACCGCCTCCTGGGATTGGGCCGACCCGCGCCTGTGGGACGTGGGCAAGCCCGACCGGTACACGCTCCGGCTCGACGTGAGCGGGGCGGGCGTGGACGACCAGTACGTCCAGGAGTTCGGGTTCCGCGAGTTCTGGATCGAGGGCAAGAAGTTCTTCCTGAACAATTCCGAGTTCCGCCTGCGCCCCGGCAACATCCAGTACGGGGCCACGCCGTCGAAATACCTCAACGCCGGGTTCAACTTCGCCGAGATCTGGCCCGAAAACCACGCGCGCCGGGGCACGAACCACAACGACGACGCGATCATCGCCGAGGCAGACCGCGTCGGCCTGCCCATAAGCGGCAACCTGCTCTTTATGGCCGATTTCGTGGGCGGGGAGCAGTGGAACAAGCCCGAGGTGCGCGCCGACTACCGGCGCCAGATGGAACAGGAGGTCCGCCGCTGGCGCAACCACCCGTCCGTCGTGATCTGGGGCACGTCGGGAAACGCGCTGGGCACCAGCGTCGGCGACAGCGACCCGTGGCTCATCGGCGTGCGGGACAACACCGACGTGCAGGAGCGCATCGACCAGCGCAAGCGCGTCCGCGAAGCGATCCAAATCGTCCAGCAGGTCGACCCCACGCGCGCGGTCTTCGGCCACCACAGCGACAACGGCGACGTGCACACGTCGAACCTGTACCTGAACATGATCCCGCTGCAGGAGCGGGAGGAGTGGATCAGCCACTGGGCCACCAGTGGCGAGATCCCGTTCCTGGCCGTCGAGTTCGGCCTGCCGCTGTACGCCAGCCTGATGCGGGGCCGCGACGGCTACACGCACCAGGGCCACTCCGAGCCGTTCCTGAGCGAGTGGGCCGCCGTCTACTTCGGGAAAGACGCCTACCGGACGGAGCCCGCCGAGTACCGCACCCGCATCCTCGCCGGGCGCTTCAAGGGCGGCAACCTCCAGCGCGAATACGAGCCTCACATCCGCGAGAACGGGGGCGACCGGGTCGTGACCGGGTCCGAATCGTTCCAGAAACTGCTCGACCTGTTCATCACGAACACCTGGCGCTCGTGGCGCACCATGGGCATCACCGGCGGCATGATCCCCTGGCACAACGACGACCACCGCGCCCTCAAGCGCGTCAACGGCCCGTCGCTCGCCTGGATCGCCGGGCCGGGCGGCATCCCCGATCAGTCGCCCGCGACCACGGCCGAGTTCACCGCCAAGGACCACAGCTTCACGGCGGGTCAGGCCGTCAAGAAACAGATCGTGCTGATCAACGACCACCGCGGGCCCCGGCCGTACACGGCGACGTGGGACGTTCTGGTGGGCGGCAAGCGCGTCGGCGGCGGGACCAGAAAAGGGACGCTCGCGGTCGCGCAAACCCTGTTCCTGCCCGTGCAGTTCGCCGCCCCCTCCGCGTTCGCGGGCGACAAAGCCTCGGGCACGATCACGCTGAACGCCGCCGTCGGCCCGGACAAGCACGAGGACGTTTTTGCTTTCCGCGTCTTCAAGCCCGTCGCGCCGGCGAAGGCGACCCTCACCGTCTTCGACCCGGTGGGCGAGACGAGCGCGCTCCTGAAGAGGCTGGGCTATACTGTCAGGCCGTGGAAGGCGGGGACGCCCCACCCGGGCGCGGTCGTGGTCATCGGGCGCAAGGCGCTCTCGCAGCGCCACACGATCCCCGGCGATCTGGCTTCGTTCGTCAAGAACGGCGGCCGGGCCGTCGTCTTCGCGCAGGACCCGATGTGGACGAAGTACGCGCTCCAGCTACGGACGGCGCCCCATCTCGCCCGCCGCGTGTTCCGCATCGACCCGGCGCACCCGGTCGTCAAGGGCCTCGACGACCGGGACCTCGCCGACTGGAACGGGTCGAGCCGGCTGGTCGAAGCGTACCCGCGCTACCGCGGCTTCGAGTGGACCTGGACGTACGGCTGGCACTGGGGCAACCGCGGCGCCGTCTCCAGCGCCCCGGTCGAGAAGCCGCACCGCTCGTCGTGGCGCCCGATCCTCGAAACCGAGTTCGACCTGGCCTACACGCCGCTCATGGAGATGGACTACGGCAAGGGCCGGATCACGCTCTGTACCCTCGACCTGGAAGACCACGCCGCCGTCGACCCCGCCGCGCGCAGGCTCGCCCGGCAGGTCCTCGAACACGTGCGCACCGCGCCGCTTTCGCCCAAGGCCGGCAGGGTCGTCTACCTGGGCGACGACGCGGGGGCGAAGACGCTGGACGCCCTGGGTGTCGTCTACCGGAAAGCCGGCAGGCTCGACCCGTCGGCGGGTCTCGTCGTCGTCGGAACAGGCGGCCCCGGCGACGCCGCCCTGCGCGACTACGCCGCGCAGGGCGGCAGACTCCTGTTCCTGCGCCGCGCCGGGGCGGGCGGCCCGCTCGGCGTCCGCCTGGAACAGCGCAAGGACTTCTTCGGCTCCCTGAACCCGCCGGCCTGGCCCGAAGCGCGCGGCCTCAGCGCCTCCGACCTGCGCTGGCGCTCCGTAGGGGACGCCTGGCTGATCGCGAGCGGGCAAAACGTTGCTGTGGGCGCGGACGGCCTGCTCGGGCGCCTGAAGATCGGCAAGGGCGTTGCCGTCTTCGCCCAGATCGACCCCGCGGCCCTGCCCGCCGACGAGAAGACCTACTTCCGCTTCACCCGCTGGCGCCAGACCCGCGCCCTGTCGCAGCTCCTCGCCAACCTGGGCGCCACGTTCCGGCAGGACGCCCGCATGATGGCGCTTTTCCAGAAGCCCGAGCACGCCTGGCGGCTCGCCGGGACCTGGGATGTCCAACTCACCAACCCGCGCAAGGAGAGCCCCACGCGCCAGTGGAACGCCGACCCGGGCATGACCGACCGCGCGAAGGCGCTGGTGGCCGTAAACGCCCCGGCCGCCGGGTGGGAGAAGGTCCCGGTCCCGGCGTTCATGGAGAGCTACGGCCCGAAATGGCGCTTCACCGACGGCGAGGCCGTGTTCCGCAAGACCATCGACGTCCCGGCCCACCTCGCAGGCAAGGACCTGTTCATCTCGGTGGGCCGGGTGGACGAGCACGAGGCCACGTACTTCAACGGCGAGCGCGTCGGGGCGACCCGGCACTGGCTCCTCCCGCGCGGCCACCGCATCCCCGGCAGGCTCGTCAAACGGGGGAAGAACGTCATCGCCGTCCGCACCTGGGACGAGGGCATCCACGGCGGCATGACCGCCGCGCCGGAGCAGTTGTACCTGCGCGCCCTCGGGGAGCCCGCCGGCTTCTACCACGACGATTACCTCAGCGAGGACATCGACGAAGGCGGGACCGAGCAGAACTGGTCCGCCTGGGCCGAGCGCTGGAAGATCGCCGACGACCCGTACCGCTATTACCGCTGGTGACGGGCAACAGAACGGCCCGCGCGGACGATTTTCCCGCGCGGGCCGTTCGCTTAGCTCTCGTCTCGATGCCTGCCCTACGAACGCTTCTCGAGCCGCTCCCGTGCGTCACGGTTCGCTTGGTCGCTTGTGTTAGGCTGAAGTGTCAGGACTTTCTCCCAGGCCGCCCGCGCCTCGGCTTTTTGGCCGTCCTCCCACAACACGTCGCCCATCTCCAGGAAACTCTGGTAGTCAACGGGCCGGAAGCGCACCGTTTCGCGGAAGTAACGGAGGGACGCGGGGCGGTCGCCCTTGTCCCGGTACGCCCTCGCCAGGAGCCAGTGGGAACCGCTGTCCTCGGGGTCGAGCCGCAGGGCGGACTCGCCGGTGGTGACGGCCTGGTCGTACTGTTTCAGCCGGAAGAAGGCGTTGGCGAGGTTCAGATGCGCCTCCGCATAGTTCGGGTACCTGCCGATCAGCTTCACGTACTCCAGAACGGCCTCTTCGTCCGGCAGCACCGCGGCCAGCATCATCCGTGCCTGCGGGTCGTCCGGTTCCAGACGCACGGCCTCCCGAAGCGTCTTCCACGCCGCTTCACGCTCCCCCTTGATCCACAGCAGGTGTCCGAGCAAGCGATGCGCCGGGCCATGCTTCTGGTTCAGGCGGACCGCTTCGCTCATCTCCCGCCGGGCGTCCTCCGTCCGCCCGCTTCGGTAGTAGGCGTAGCCGAGCCGGTACCGTATTTCCGCGTTTTCGCCCCGCAGCTTCGCCGCTGCCTCAAAGGCCGGGATCGCCTCGGCCACTTTGTCCTGCGCCTGGAGTGCTCTTCCCAGATCGAAATGCGCCTGCGCGTTGCCGGCTTCCGCCTGCACCGCGCCCCGGGCCTGCACGGCCGCGCGCGCGAGCAGGCGCTCCGCCTCCTCGCCGAAGTCGAGTTCCTCCAACTTTTCCGCGATGTCCACGGCGCCGCCCGCGGACGGATACCGGGCTTCCGCGGCGGCCTTCGCCACGCGGGCGAGCTGCTCCGGCGCGCCGCCCCACTTCTCCTGGTACATCTCCAGGCCCCACCCGAAGACCTCGCCCTTGTCCGCTTCCAGGCGTGCCGCTTTCCAGAACGCGGCGTCCGCGAGCGCGTCCACCCCGGCGAAGGTGGCGGCCGACGCCAGGCGCAGCCAGGCTGTGCCGTCCAGAGGGTCCAACCGGGTCGCACGGTAGACCGCTTCGAGCCATTCGCCGTAGTGCCGGCCCAGGACCACCCACTCCTCGGGCGAGATCTTCCCGACGACGCGGCCCCGGCGCAACTCCTCCGCCTGCTGCGAGATCGTCCACCCCAGGGCGAGCCACGCGCTGGCGTTGCGGGGCGCGCAACGCACGGCGCGTTCGGCGGCCTTGCGCTCCGCCGCCCGATCGCCGCGGGCGCGCTCCAGCCAGATGCGGGTGCGGGCGAGCAGGTAGTTCCGCGGGAACCTGGCCTCGGCCGTCCGGAGCGAGGCGGCGCGCGGAACGAGAAGGGTGTTGTAGATGCGCCCGATCTCGCCGAAGACGAGCGGGTTGGTCGGGGCCTGCGCCAGCAGGCGATCCACGACCGCTTCCGGACCCTTCTCCGCGCGGACGGCCACGCTGCACACGTACAGCAGCCCCGCCAGGGGCGACCGCTCCGCCAGCGCGCGCAGTCCCTGCCCGTGCGCTTCCGTGATCCCCGCGCCGGGGAACCAGCCGACCCGGCCCAGCAGACGCACGTCGTCGGGCCCCAGCCCGACCTCGCCCGGAACGCGCGGCGCGGGCACCTTCAGCCGGGTCAGCAAGGTGCGCGCCAGGCCGGGGAGCTTCGCGACGATCTGCTCCGGGGTGCCCGTGACCGTCACCGGCGCCCCCACCGCCTTGCGCGTGGGCACCTGCCAGAGTTGGTAGGCCAACGTGGCGCCCGCGGTTCCCTGCTTCACCGTGCCGACGGCGACGTGCGTGGCGCCCGTGATCGAAGCGATCCTCGCGGCCCCCTGCACGGGCAGGCGCAGGTCGCGGACGCCAAGCTTCTGCCGGGCCGCCTCCACGGCGGTCCAGAGCGGCGTCTTGCCCAGCTCCCCGTGGCCGCCGAGGGTGAAGTGCAGCCAGCGGGCGCAGCCGTCGCCGAACGCGACCGTGTCCGGATCGGCGGGAGCGCCTACGGCCGCCGGCTCGAAGACGATGACGCCCGGCCCGCTGTCCAGGGGCTTGAGCCGCGCCTCAAGCCCGGCCGGTGCTGGCGACGGCGCGGGTCGGGCTCCCTTTTTGGATGCCGCCTTTCTGGATACCGCCTTCTTGGGGGCGGACGACGCGGCCGGTGGCGCGGCGAGACCGGCCACGAACGCGGCGACGGCCAGAGCGAGCGGCAGCGACGGGGCACGCCGCCCGGACGAGACGAAGCGCATGATGGGTTGAGCCTTTACGGAACGTAGTACGGGGAAGGGAATGTCACTTCTGCTTGGGCCACAGGCCGCGCTTGGCGGCCTTGGCTTCGGTCTCGGCCGCGCGCAGGCGGGACGCGTAGCGCGACTCGGCCGCCGCCGGGTCCAGCCGGGCGTACCCCTTGCGGATCATCTCTTCGTTCACCAGCGCGCCGTTCTCCAGGAAGACCCAGCCCAGGCTGACGCCGTTGCGGGCGCCCTCGAACTCGATGTGCACCTTATGACCCGCGGTCAGCCGCCGCGCCACCCGATCGGCGTCGTCGCCGAACAGGTCGTCGTCCCGGCGGGGCTTGCGTTTCGGGTCCCGCAAAGCCGACACGCCGACCAGCCGGACGTTGCCCACGCCGCGCACGACCACCGTCTCCGCATCCACGACCGACACCACCGTCCCCGCGACGCGCGTCGGCGTGGTCTCCACCACGTAACTCAGGCGCGGCGCCGAGGCGGGAAGGTTGGCGCCGCCCGCGCCGGCCGTGTTCTCCTTGGAATGGAAGTGCACGCCGTTGTTGGGCACCATGTCGTTGCCGGCGCTGTGGACGAGCACCAGGCTGACCGTCTTGTCGGTGTCACCGGCGGGCGCCGCGCCATAGGCGCCCCCGCGCAGGGCCCAGTTGACGAACGGGGCCATGTCCACGCGGAACTCCGTGCCCGGCGCGGTGTTGCGCGCGACCGTGAACGTCCCGAGCGAGCGGACCGCGCTGCCGTCCTTGTCGCCCACGTCCAGCAGCCCCGTGGCGCTCGTCTTGTCGTTGTGGGGGGCGTTGTCGAACATCAGGTCCGTGCTCGTGTTGGCGCCTCGCTCCATCCCCTCGGTCCAGGCGTCCACGTTGTCCGTGATGCCGTAGACGGTGAAGGTGTTCTCCTTCAGGTCGGGCGTCTGCGGGTCGCGGAAGCGCGAAAAGTTGAGGTGCAGCGTCGCGCTCCGGACGCCGTACTGGCCCGCCTGGGCGATGGGGTTCAGGTCGAAGCGCAGGTACGCCTTGTACACGCGCGCCGGATCGTTCTGCACCAGCAGGTAGTTCATCGCCCCGAAATTATAGTGGTTCGGGATCGTGTCGCGCACGTTGTCCGTGACGTGCGCGTCGGCCGTGGTCGTCAGCACCTGCGCCCCGGCGGGCAGCGAGAATCCGGCGCCAAACAACGTGGTACCAAGGGCGAACAGGCGGCTGATTCTCATGTGCGTTTCTCCAAAGAACAACGTTGTTTCTGCGAAAGCGGTTTGCCCCGTTGTCTCCACGGGTAAAAGGTCGTTTACCTCATTATGCCGCAGACCTGCGCGTCCGTCAAGCAATAGTGCGGGCTTGTGCGAGCCTACGGCAGGCATCCCCCTCAACCGTGGTGAACCTTGCGCCGGGGAGACGGGAATGGACCTGGTATTCACGACGGGTGCGGTCGGCGCGGTCCGGATCGAGGGCGGCGGGGACGCCGCGATCGGGTTGCGTTCAGCCGCGCCGGCGGTCGGTGACGGCGTCGCGCTGCACTTCGAGGGCGCGGGGCGCGATTGGTCGGCAGGGCAGTGCCTCGCGTTCACGCTCCGGGCGAACGGCGCGCACCGCCTGCGCGTCCGCATCGAGCACGGGCGCGGCCACTGGGTCCTGTACCTTGTGCCGCGTCCCGGCCTGAGCGCCCGTGTGGTTTTGCCCTTCGCGGACCTGCGGGAGCGTCCCCACAACTCCAGCCACCCCGGCTATTCCCGCTTCGGCGGCGGGCCGCATCCCGTCGATCTGGCCGACGTCCACTCGCTCACGCTCACCTTCAACCAGGTCTCGCCGGAAGACAAGACACTGACCCTTGCCGACTTCGGCCTGCACGATACTGTAATGGAGTCCGCCGTTCTCGATCCGCGCGTCGTCGTGGACGCCTGGGGCCAGTGGACCGGTGAGCGGGGCGCCCTGCTCGCCGAAGCGCAGGTCCGGGCGGCCTGGGCCGCGGAGCCGGCGGCCTTCGACGGGTTCCCAGGCCACACCGACGCCACCGGAGCGGAGGCCGCGGCGAGGCTCGGGGAGGGCACCGGCTTCTTCCGCGTCGCCCGCGACGGTGGCCGGTGGTGGCTCGTCGATCCCGAGGGCTACCGCTTCTTTTCGGCCGGGTGCGACTGCGTCCGTCCTAAATCCGAGGGTCCATTGGACGGGCGGGAGACGCTGTTCGCCGACCTGACGCACGCCGAGGAGCGGGAGCCAACGGTCGCGGGTCGCTGGCACAGCCGGCTCTGGGCAGACTTCCACGCGCGGAACCTCCGCCGCCGCCACGGCGAGGACGGCGACTGGCACGAGCGCTGGTCGCGCCACACGGCGGCGCGCCTGCGGCGCTGGGGCTTCAACACGATCGCCAACTGGAGTGAGGACACGCTCACCCGGCGCGGCCTGATGCCCTACGTCACCAACATCCAGTCCCTCGGCCCCCTGTGCGGCCACCTGCCGGACGTGTTCGCCCCGGACTTCCCCCGGCGCGTCCGCGACCTGGTCGAGCCGGAGGTCGCACCGTACCGGGGCGACCGCATGCTCATCGGCTTCTTCGTCGGCAACGAGCCCCACTGGACCTTCGGCGGCGTGGCCCACCCGTTCAACGCCGTCTTCGT
>CADCTO010000220.1 GCA_902805585.1 uncultured Armatimonadota bacterium
TCCCTCGTCCACTTCATCGAACATCGCCACGTACGCGCTTCTGACGCCCTGTCTGGCGAGTTCATGGAACTGCTCCCACAGGAACCGGCCGCCGCGCCGCGGGATGGCGCTCGTGGGCGCGCCCTCGCGCGCCCGCCGCGTGAGGTTGTCCCAGCCGAACCCCGGGTACACGGTCGGGATCCAGACCACGCCCTGCCGCTCGCACTCCTGCCGGTCGCCGGACCACGCGCCGGTGCTGGCGCGCTTGACGCCCGTGTCGCGCTCCACGGAGTAGTTGCCGACGTTCCACGGGACATAGCCGCCGAAGCGACGGTGAAACGCCCGCCATGCCGGGTCGGGGTTGCTGCGCCAGTCCCAGTCCCCGCCTCCGACCAGGAACGCCGAGCAGGGGCCGCGGGCCCCGAAAAAATCGATGAGCCGGTTCGCCAGCCTCGCGCTCATGGCGTTGGACGCGCTGTTCCGGTAGAAACCCCAGACCAGCACGACGGGCCGTCCCCCTTCGCGCAGGTAGCGCGGACTCCGGGCCACCCCCGACGCCACCATCCTTTTCCAGTCGGCCGTCAGCACGTCGTAGATCCGGTCGGCCGGCATCCCGGCGATGTCATAGGCGAGCGCCCACGCCCGCCCCGTCCGGCCGGCCGCCGCCATCACGTGGCGCAGCACGCGCAGGCGCGACGGGTAGAGTTGCGCGACGGGGCCGCCCGGAAGGTCCACGAGGAAGTGCTGGAGCCACGCCCCGTCGATGTCGTGCCCGCGCATCCACCGGAAGTGGCGCAAAACCGTGGCGGCGTTGTCGGAACTGAACAGGGCGGCCGGGCGGCCGTCGGGGTACGTGAAGCCGGGCACGGGGAAGCGCTCGTCCGCGCCGTACTCGCTCATGTCGGGCCACATCTCGAACGTGAGCGTTTCCGGGCGGATGGCTCCGGCGTCACGACTCCAGTGGACCCAGCCCAACCCCGAGGCGTCCCCGGGGCACCGGAACCAGCCCTGATAGCCGCACAGGATCTTGTTGCGCAGCGACGCCGCGTCCACGACCTTCTGCACCATGTCGTCCGCTCCTCCCGGGAACTCAGCCCCGACCGGCGCACCGATTCTGCGGCGCGTTCCCTGCCGTCGAGCCATGGAACCATTATGCGCGGTACGCGCCCCGTGCTTGCACGGCCTCCGGCCCGTGTGCTATACTGAGGCGTTTTCAGCCGACGCGAAGCGGCGCCGGGCGAGGCGGGCAGGAACGACGACGTGGGCGACGAAGCGGCAGAAACCGACCGGCAGCTCGTGCAGCGGACCCTGGCGGGGGACACAAACGCCTTCGCGGTCCTGCACCGCCGTTACTACGCCCGCGTGTACCGGCTCGCGCTGTTCCGCTGTCGCAACGTGCAGGACGCCGAGGACATCGCGGGCGAAACGTTCGTGCGGGCAATCGCCCACCTGCCGGCCTACCGGTTCGCCGGCGAGTCGCTTTTGCCCTGGCTGTCGCGCATCTGCGCCAACCTGGTGGCCGACCAGGGGCGGCGGCGCGCGCCGGCCGCCGTGGTGTCGCTGGACACGCCCACGGCCGACGGACTGCGGACGCTCCTGGAAGGGCTGCCCGGCGAGGGCGCCGACCCGCACGCCGTCGCGGAGCGGCACGAGGTCCAGGCGCTGCTCCTGGCGGCCATCGCCGGGCTCCCCCCCGATCAGGCGGACGCCGTCCTGCTGCGCTTCGCGGGCGACCTGCCCCTCAAGGAGATCGGGCTCCACCTCCACAAGTCCGAAGGGGCGATCAAGGCCCTACTCCACCGGGCGATGATCGGGCTGCGCAAGGCGCTCCTGGACGAGGCGCGGGGCGCCGAAGTGTTCGGCCACCTGCGCGGCGGCACCGCAGCGACGGCGACGGTCGCGCAAGACACAGCGAAAGCGGCACGGGTACGGACGTATGGACAGCAGGACCGGTAGCAAGGCGAAGGAGCGGGCGGTCGATGCGCTCCTCGAAGACGAGCGGGTGCCCGACGACGTCCGGCGCGCCCTGACCGACGACGAACGCGCCGAGGTCGCGGGGCTGGCGGCGACGGCGCGGCTGACCCGCAGCGCCCTCCAGGCTCCGGAAGTCCCCCCGCAGGCCGAAGCGTCCTCGCTACGCCGCGC
>CADCTO010000221.1 GCA_902805585.1 uncultured Armatimonadota bacterium
GCGCGGGGGACGTTTCGCGTACGTGAGCGTGATAGACAAGGTGTTCTCGTATCGCGTGGGCCCCGACGGGGCGCTCGCCCCGCTGGCTTCGCGCGTCGTCGCCCCGGTCAAGCCCTGCGTGGTCAGCGCCGACCCGACGGGGGACTTCTTGTATGCGTCGCTCTGGAGGGATTCGGCCGTGGCCGCGTTCCGCGTCGCGGGCGACGGGGGGCTCGCTCCGCTGTCGCCGGCGCCGGTCCGGCTCCCGGTCTCGCCGACCGAGCTGCGCTTCCGCCCCGACGGGCGCTTCGCGTACGCCATCCGCCACGGCCGCCGCTCGGTGCTGACGTTCGGCATCGGCGCGGGGGGCGCGCCGAAGTTCCTGGGGGGCACGGCGCTGCCGGGCCGCCCGCGCCACCCGCGCCTGATCGCCCACCCCCGGGAGGACGCGGTCTACGTGCTCGACGACGAGGCGGGGCTCGTGCTACAGTACCGGTCCGCGGCCGGCGGCGGCGCGCTGCGCCCCCTGTCCCCGGCGGCGGCGGCGCGCACGGGCGCGGGGCCCTTCGGGATGGCCTTCACGCCCTCGGGGCGTTTCGCGTACGTCGTCAACGGCGGCGACGACACGATCTCCCAGTTCCGCGTGGGGCCCGGCGGGGCGCTGGCGGCGCTGGCGCGCCCGCGCATACCCACGGGGCCGGGCCCCAACTCCGTGACTATAGAGCCTCTTGCAAAAATCGGTGACGGGCTAAGGAAGCCTCAACATGTCGTGCTTAATCTACGAGGACGGCACGACATGCGGTGGGCACGTTGAGTCGAAACCTATTTTTGCAAGAGGCTCTATAGTGGGCTGTTAACCGAAAGGCACGGTCCCCGGCATTCAAACCGGGGCTGTCAGAGAGGCCACACGCCCTGTCGTGGGACGGGCCGAGTAGGCGACAGCGGGACCTTCCCTGCGCGGGGTAAAGATCTGGGGCGCCGGTGCCACAATTCTTTATGAAACCCTGACATCGTGGTCATGGCCACCAAAACCGGAGGTGACTATGATCGTTCTGCTGGGCCTGAGCCTGATCGGGGCAGGGATCACGGGCGTTTTTCTTGCGGCGTTCGCCCAGGATGTCGGAAACGGTTTGCAGAGCAATAAACCAGACGCGTAGCCGTCTGATCGGCCGACACGGAAAACCGTGAAGACCGGTGCCGGAAACATGCGGGCGCCGGCTTCTCTTTTAACGACAACGGCGCCCGGCAGAAATGATCTGCCGGGCGCCGTTATTGATACGGCGGGCGCGGTTACGCTCCGCGCGAACTCCGCTCATCGCGCGGGGCCGCCGGCCGAGCCGTTCCCCCGAACCGCCCGTTCTGATGGGGCGGGCGGCTGTGCTGCCGTTCCTGCCGCGGGGCGCCCGCCGGGGCATTCCCGTGCCACCGCTGCTGCTGCTGCGTGCGCGGCGCGGACGGCTGGCCCTGCGGCCGGGAGTGCTGCGGCCGCGAGAAGGGCCGCGAATTCCAGTCCCGGGGCTCGTCCACCGGCGCCGGCCGGGCGGAAGCCGGGGTGGGCACGAAGCCCGTCGCCTCGCGCCGGACGATCCGCTTCTTCATCAGTCGCTCGATGGAGGCCAGATACGGCTGTTCGTCCGGGCTGACCAGCGAGATCGCGTCGCCCGTGCTGCCGGCCCGCCCCGTCCGCCCGATGCGGTGGACGTAGTCCTCCGGTACGTTCGGCAGCTCGTAGTTGATGACGTGCGGGAGCTGGTCGATGTCCAGGCCGCGCGCCGCGATGTCGGTCGCCACGAGGACGCGTGCTGCCCCGGCCTTGAAGTCGGCCAGCGCGCGCGTGCGCTGGGGCTGGCTGCGGTTCCCGTGGATGGGCACCGCGACGACGCCGTCCTGCGCGAGCTGCTTGGCGAGGCGGTCGGCCCCGTGCTTGGTGCGCGTGAAGACCAGCGCCTGTTCGATCTTTTCTGCGGCCAGCAGATGCACCAGCAGGTCGCGCTTGTGCTCCTTCGGGGCCAGATAGACCGTCTGCGTCACCAGCTCGCTTTCCGCGTTCCGGCGGGCCACTTCCACGTGCGCGGGCTCGTTCAGGAGCCCGTCGGCCAGGGCCTTGATCTCGTCCGAGAACGTCGCGGAAAAGAGCAGGTTCTGGCGCCGCCCGGGGAGCAGCGCGAGGATCTTGCGGATGTCGCGGATGAACCCCATGTCCAGCATCCGGTCGGCTTCGTCCAGCACCAGGACCTCGACGCGGCTCAGGTCGACGGTCCGCTGCCCGACGTGGTCGAGCAGGCGGCCCGGCGTGGCCACCAGGATATCGACGCCCCGCTGGAGCGCGTGGATCTGCGGGTTGATGTTGACGCCGCCGAACACGACGGTCGAAGTGAGCGTCAGGTACTTGCCGTAGGTGCGGACGCTTTCTTCCACCTGCGCGGCCAGTTCACGCGTCGGGGTCAGGATCAGGGCGCGGACGGGGCGACGCGCATGCGTCTGCCGCGCCGGGGCGGCGTCCAGGCGCTGCAAAAGGGGCAGCGTGAAACCGGCCGTTTTGCCGGTTCCCGTCTGCGCGCCGGCCAGGATGTCGCGGCCTTCCAGTATGAGGGGAATGGCCTGGGCCTGGACGGGCGTGGGAACGGTATAGCCTGCGTCGTCAAGGGCGCGCAGGAGTTCGGCCCGCAGGCCGAGCGTTGCGAAAGACATGGGAACGTATTCTCCTGAAATCGGCCTGCGTCAGCGTTTGGCGCTTGATTCCGGTTCAGGCAGATCGCAAATCGGGTGCAAAGGTCGGGTACTTGGGAGAAAACCGCGAGCAGGGTGGAGACGCAAACCGGGGTGCGAACCAACACAGCAATGCACAATTATCGAAACTTACAACTGATTATACCACATCGGAACGGGTTTGCCACACGGGTATCGGGCAGAACAGGCAACCCGTGAAAAACGCCCGGGGCGTACACCGCCCCGGGCGTCCTCTGCGCGGCGCGGGAACGCGGTCCCGCCGCCGCTGACCCGTTACTTGTTCTCGACGTTGACCTTGACGGTCTTCACCTTGGCCTGCTCGGCTTTGGGCAGGTGGATCTCCAGAACGCCCTCGTGGTAGGTGGCGCCCACCTTGGCCGCGTCCACTTCGCAGGGCAGGTTGTAGCTCGCCTCGAACGTGCCCTGGGCGCGGGCGATGCCGGAACCGTAGCCCGTCCAGTTCTCGCCCTCGATCAGCGGGTGGCGCTCGCCGCGGACGGTGAGGGTGGCGCCCGTCACCGATACGTCGAAACCGTCCCGCTTGGCGCCCGGCAGGTACGCGAACAGGCGCAACTCCTCCGGCGACTCGTACATGTCGATCACGGGCAGGCCGGCGCTCTGCGAAATCGCGTTCGGCGTGAACGAACGGCCCATGAACTCGTCGAACCAGCGGCTCATCTCGTCCAGTTCCCGCCAAGGGTTGAAGGGGGAGAGCGCCGTGTCACGGGCGTTCTCGCCACGGCGGACGGGCAGATTCGCGCTACGCAAGATCGGCAGTGTCATAACACTCAGCTCCTTTCTTTCCTCGGTTTCCCGGGTCCGGCCCGGGTGGTTCTTCCACGACCTATTTACCATATCTCGCGCAAAAATATTCCACTTCCGGTAGAAAAATTTAGCGTTATGCGCTCATGACATTGATGAGATTCCGGAACCATTCGCTCCGGTTCCTGCCGGGGGAGGAGGGCGGCCGGAGGAACGCGTACTTAAGCCCGACCCGAGCGAAGGAGCGGGAGCGGACCATGACGTTGAAGCCGGGGCGCATGGCGCGTCCGTGGGGAATGCTTGCGCCGGTCGCCTTCGCGCTTGTCGCGGGGTGCCGCGCAGGCTCCCCGCCTCCGTCCACGCCCGGCGGCAGCGCGCCCGCCGATGCCGTCGCGAGCCGCGTCCCCCCGCCCCCCCCTATTGCGGCGCCCAAAGGCACGTTCCTGGTCAAGCCCTACCTGCAGCTGGGGAACTCGCCCGCCGGCGCCGGCGGGCGAGAGCGCGCGACAATACTCTGGCAGACCGCGGACCAGAGCGGGCGGTGGAGCGTGGAGGTGGGGGACCCGCGGGGCGAGGGCTGGCGCGCGGCCGCCCCGCCGTCGCCGCGCCGCGTCGCACTGCCCGGCGTCGCGCCGTATGTGGCGTGGACGGCGCTCGCCGACGACCTCGCTCCCGGCGCGGAGTTCGACTACCGGGTGAAGCGGGACGGGGTCCCGGTGTTCGCCGCGCGGGGCAGAGCGCGCAAGGGGAGCGGGCAGCCGCACCGCTTCGTGGTCTTCGGCGACTGCGGCGCGGGCACGCCGGGGCAGAAGGCACTGGCCTACCGGGTGTTCCGGGAGCGCCCCGACTTCGTCTTCCTGACGGGCGACATCGTGTACGACCGCGGGCTCCTGTCCGAGTACCGCGCGAAGTACTTCCCCGTCTACAACGCCGAGACCGCTTCGGCGGGGACCGGCGCCCCCCTGCTCCGCTCCACGCTGTTCCTGGCGACGCCGGGGAACCACGACATCACCTACAACCATCTGGGCCGCTACCCGGACGCGCTGGCGTACTTCCTGCTCTGGTCCCAGCCGCTCAACGGCCCGCTGGGCGCCGTGGGCGCGCCCGGTACCCCGAAACTGTCGGGGCCCGAAAACCGGCGGCAGGCGTTCGTCACCGCGGCCGGGCCGAACTACCCGCGCATGGCGAACTTCTCGTTCCGCTTCGGCGACGCGCACTGGGTCGTCCTGGACGCGAACTACTACGTGGACTGGACGAACCCGGCGCTGCGCGCCTGGGTCGCCCGCGAGCTGGCATCGGCCCGTGACGCCGCGTGGCGCTTCGTCGCCTTCCACGCGCCGGGGTTCAGCTCGTCGCGCAAGCACTTCGACTACCAGAAGATGCGCCTGCTGTCGCCCGTCTTCGAGGCGGGCGGGGTCGACGTGGTCTTCAGCGGCCACGTCCACAACTACCAGCGCACGTTCCCGCTCCGGTTCACGCCGCGCCGGAGCGCCGGGGGGCGGTGGGAAGACCGGCGGGGCCGGGTCGCCGGGGACTGGGTGTTGGACGAGGCGTTCGACGGCGCGCAGAACACGCGGCCGCAGGGCGTGATCTACGTGGTGACCGGGGCGGGCGGGGGCGGGCTGTACGACCGGAAGCAGCCCGACGATCCGGCGTCGTGGCAGCCGTTCACGCAGCGCTTCGTCGCCGACACCTACTCCTTCACGGTCGCGGACGTGGAGCGGGAAAAACTGACGATCCAGCAGGTCTCGCCGGAGGGGAAGGAACTCGATCGCTTCGTCGTCACTCGGTGACGGCGGTTTTCCGGTCCCACACCCGGTAGGACCGGGGGCGGGAAGAACAGGCCCGACGCCCCACGCGCGCCGACATCGCCCCTTGCTATACTCATGCCATCTTCAGCGGGCTCAAGGGGGAGACGACGATGGCACACTGGGAAGCGACGTTCGGCGCCGGGGCTCAGGTCTTTCTGGCGCAGGCGGCGCAGGGGATGGCGGCGGTGAGCCTCGGGGCGGTCCTGCTGCTGACGGCGGCGTGGGCGTTAGCAGGACTCGTCCATCCCGCCCGCTAATCTACGGGCAGCCACAAAGACGTTCCGCACGAGGTGACACGATGGCAGCAGCAGGCGCGCAGGCGACTCCGACGACGATCAACGCCATCTTCCAGGAGACGGTAGCGAAGCACGGCCCGAAGACGGCGCTCAAGTACAAGGCGGGTTCCAAAGAGCCCTACAAGGACATCTCCTACGCCGAGCTGGCGGGCCAGGTCGAGCAGTTGGCGTCCGGCCTGGCCGCGCTTGGCATCCAGAAGGGCGACCGCGTGGCGCTGCTCTCGGAGAACCGGCCCGAATGGGCGGTCACGGACCTCGCGGCCCTCGCACTCGGCGCGGTCATCGTCCCGCTGTACCCGACGCTGCCCGCACCCCAGGTTGCCTACATCGTCAAGAACTCCGGCGCCAACACCCTCGTGGTGTCCGACAGCAAGCAGCTCAAAAAGGCGCTCGCGGCGCGCAAGGAGCTGCCCGAACTCCGGCACCTGATCGTCATGGACGCCGATGCCGCCCCGGACGACGCCTCGGTACTGACGTTCAACAGCGTCCTGGAGCGGGGCGTCGCCACCCCGCTCGGGGCCGACCGGTACGCCGAAACCTGGAAGGCCGTTCGGCCCGACGACGTGGCTTCCATCGTGTACACGTCGGGGACCACCGGCGACCCCAAGGGCGCGCAGCTCACGCACGGCAACTTCACCTTCGACATCGACGCGGCGCTGAGCCACTTCCGCCGCGCCGGCCAGGACGTGACGGTGGACGACACCTTCCTCTCGTTCCTCCCGGTGTGCCACGTCTTCGAGCGCACGACCGGCTATTACCTGCCGCTCCGCGCGGGCGCGACCATCGGGTACGCCGAGGGCGTGTTCCAGCTCGTGGGCAACATGGCCGAGGTGAAGCCGACGCTCATGGTCAACGTGCCGCGCGTCTACGAGGCCATGCAGGACAAGATCCTGGAACAGGTGTCCAAAGCCCCGCCCAAAAAGCAGGCCATCTTCAACAAAGCTCTCGCGGCGGGGCGCGCGTACGCCGAGAAGAAGCGGACCGGCAACGGCCTGATCGGCCCGATCCTGGCGATCCAGCACGCCCTTTTCGAGCGGCTGGTGTTCAGCAAGATGCGCGAACGGTTCGGCGGCCGTCTGCGCTTCTTCGTGTCCGGCGGGGCCGCGCTGGGAGCGGAGACCGCGCGTTTCTTCGAGGCCATCGGCCTCCCGGTCATGGAGGGCTACGGCATGACCGAGGCGTCCCCGGTCATCGCGGTCAACCCGAACCGGCGACCCAAGATCGGCACGGTCGGCATCGCCCTGCCGGGCGTCGAGGTCAAGATCGCCGCCGACGGCGAGATCCTGGCGCGCGGGCCGAACATCATGAAGGGCTACTGGAACAACGACCAGGCGACGGCGGAGATGGTCGACGGCGAGGGCTGGCTGCACACGGGCGACGTCGGCATCCTCGACGAGGAGGGCTACCTCAAGATCACGGACCGCAAGAAGGACATCCTCGTCCTCGCCAACGGGAAAAACGTGGCACCGCAGCCGATCGAGGCCGCGCTCAAAGGGTCGCCGTTCCTGAGCGAGATCGTGCTGATCGGGGACAAGCAGAACGTGGTCACCGCGCTGGTGCTGCCCGCCAAGGAGAAGCTGCGCGAGTGGGCGCGGGCGGAAGGGCTGACCTACCCGGACGACGAGTCGCTGCTCGCGTCGTCCGAGGTCCGGAAAAAGATCAAATCCGAGATCGACGCGCACTCCGGGCATTTAGCCGACTTCGAGAAGATCAAGAAGTTCACGGTCCTGAACGCGACCTTCAGCGTGGACGGCGGCGAGATGACCCCGACGCTCAAGGTCAAGCGCAAGGTCGTCGCCCAGAAGTACGCGTCCGAGATCGCGGCCATGGCCGGCGGCGGCGGCGAAGCCGCCGCGGCGTAGCCACCTGCCCCCTCTCCCGCCTCGGGGGAGGGGCCGGGGGTGGGGGCGGTGAACCTACGGGCATGAGTGACGCGCCCGCGCTGCTGACGGTCCAGGGGCTTTCCAAGCGGTACCGCAAGTTCACCGCCCTTTCCGACCTGTCGTTCGCCGTGACTGGGGGCGAGATCGTCGGACTGCTCGGGCCTAACGGCGCGGGCAAGACGACCGCCCTGCGGTGCATCTCGGGCGTCGTCCGGCCCAGCGCGGGCCGCATCCTCGTGGGCGGCTACGATCTGGGCGGGCAGGAGCGGGAGGCCAAGCGCCTGCTCGCGTTCGTCCCCGAGCAGCCCAACCCTTACGAGATGCTCACCGTCTGGGAGCACCTGAAGTTCGTCGCCCTGGCCTACAACACCATGGACGGCTTCGAGGAGCGCGCCGGGGAGCTGCTGGCGCGCTTCGACCTGACCCCCAAGCGCAACGAACTGGTGGGCGCGCTTTCCAAGGGGATGCGGCAGAAGCTGACCATCGCGTGCGCCTTCCTGCACCGCGCCCGCGTCCTGTTGTTCGACGAACCGCTGATCGGGCTCGACCCCAAAGGCGCGCGCGAACTGCGCGAGCGCATCCGGGACGCCCGCGACGAGGGCGCCGCGGTCCTGGTCTCGACGCACATGCTGGACACGGCGCAGAAGCTGTGCGACCGCATCCTGATCCTGCGCCAGGGGCACAAGCTCGCCGAAGGGACGCTCCAGCAGCTCCAGGACCACGCCCATGCGAGCGGGGACGCCACGCTGGAGGACGTCTTCCTGACGCTCACCGCCGAGGGCGGCGCGGGCGACCCCGCGGCTCCGGCGGCGGTCGGAACAATCAACCCCCGATGAGGGCGCTGCTGTATGTCACGATCCGGCGGCTCGTCAACTCGCTCAAGCACATCCCGAAGAACCCGCGCCTGTTGCTTCCGATCGTCTTTTTCCTGCTCGCGTTCGCGGCGCCGGTCTTCCAGTTCCTCCTGATCGACGGCGACCGCCCCGCGCTGCCGCCCGCCGCGTTCACGCCCCGGGAGTTCGTCTCCGGCGACCCCGGCATCCTGGTGGCGGGCGTGCGGACTTTGCTCCTGCTTTCGCTGTTCGCGTCGGCCGCGGCCGCCTTCGGCGAAGGCAACCTGTTCTTCGCCCAGAGCGACGTCGACTTCCTGTTCCCCGCGCCGCTGTCGCGCCGCCTGGTGCTCCTGTTCAAGATGGCGGGCACCTACGCCTCGCTGATCTTCCCCACGGTATACTTCCCGTTCCTCATCGGCGGGCCGCTGGCGGCGCGCGCCGGCACCACACCGCTCGCGTACTGGCCCGGCATGGTCGGCGTATGGCTGTTCCTGCTCGCCTCGACCAACGTGACGCAGACCG
>CADCTO010000222.1 GCA_902805585.1 uncultured Armatimonadota bacterium
CGCGGGATCCCTCGCCGGTACGCGGGGCGGGGGCGGGGCGGCGGCGGGCGCGGTCGCGCGGGACGGCGTGATGGCGTCGCGGTAGGCGTCCGCGAGCACGCGGGCGGTCGGGAAGCGTTTGGCCGGGTCTTTCGCCAGGGCCCGGCGCAGCACCGCCGCGACGGCGCGGGAGACGCCGGGCATGGGTGCCGGTTCCTCGTGGGCGATGCGGTACAGCACGGCCGGGATCGAGTCGCCCGCGAACGGAGACCTGCCGGCGAGCATCTCGTAGAGCAGCACGCCCAGCGCCCAGATGTCCGAGGCCGGCGTGGCGCCCTCCCCCCGGATCAGTTCGGGGGCCATGTAGGCGGGCGAGCCGACCATGGTGCCGGTGCGGGTCATCGTGGTGTCGTCCGCGTTCCGCGCCACGCCGAAGTCCATCAGCTTGACGCGGTTGTCCGGCATCAGCATCACATTCGAGGGCTTGACGTCCCGGTGCACGACGCCGATCCCGTGCACGGCGTCCAGACCCTCGGCGACCTGGCTGAGAACGGCGGCGGCTTCGGCCGGCTTGAGCGGGCCGTCGTCCAGGCGGGCGCGCAGCGTCTGGCCGTGCAGGAACTCCATCACCAGGTAGTGCAGCCCGTCCTGCTCCCCCACCGTGTAGATCGTCACCACGTTCGGGTGCGAAAGGCGCGCCAGCGCCTGCGCTTCCCGTTTGATGCGCGCCACCATGGCCGCACGGTCTTCCGGTAACAGATGGGGCGGCACCGACAGGATCTTGACCGCTACCGTGCGCCCGAGCTGCGTGTCCGTCGCCTCGAAGACCGTGGACATGCCGCCGCGCCCCGCCTCGCGCAGCAGTGCGTAGTTTCCCAGTTTCTGTTGTGTCGGCATCGCAGTCTCCTCCCGGCGCAATCGAACCCACAGCCTCTGGTGAGTTACCCAGGGTGTGGACAGGAAGAAACGGCGCCGGTGCGCCGGGGCGGAGACTCCTACCCGCCCAGCACGTCCACGCGGGCCCAGTACGCGGCCTCCCAGGCCCAGTCTTTGGCGCCGCCCGCGCGGTTTTCGAGGCGGACCGTGACCTGGCGTCCCGCGTATGGGGCGAGGTCCAGGGTGATGTCCTGCCACTTGCCGGGGGTGTGGACGACGCGCTCGTCGATGACGGCGCCGTTGACGAGGACACGCAGCTGCCAGTCGGCCGCGTCGTTTTCCGTGGAACTGGTGACCGTGAGGCGCAGGCGGGGTTTCTTCGCCGGTATGTCGAGTACGCGCTCGATGGCGGCGGGCTCGGTCCGGCTGACCGGGTGCGTGGCGAGGACGGGCTGCCGGCCGAGATACGACATCACCCCGGTCTCCATCGCGTCGCCGGTCGCCACGAGCTGCCAGCCCGGCCGCCACTGGCCGATGCGCGGCGCTTTCGTCCGGGCGGCCTGGAGGCGCCGGTCGTAGTCCGCGGCCCACTGCGCGATCTGCTCCGGGCGGAAGGCTTGCATCTGCTCCGTTTTTGCGGGAGGCTGGGGACGCTGGACCGGGATTTCCAACACCTCCGCCGTCCCACGGCGGGTGACGCGCCCGCCGTTATCGAGCACCACGCGCCGGGCGACGCGCTCGCACGCGGTTATCAGCCCGGGGAAGTCGTAGTCCGTCCACTCGAACTTTTTGCCGTCCAGCGACGGGATGCCCCGGGTGTAGACGGCGGGCAGGCGCCGGTAGCCGTAGATGGCGCCCAGGACGCCGGCGGCGTTGGAGGGGTTGCAGTCGGCGTCCTGCCCGCAGCGCGTGGTGATCTCCAGGGTCCGGGCGAAGTCGCCGCCGCCGTAGAGCAGGCCGAGGGCGATATAGGCCCCGTTCAGCTTGGCGTCGATGTTGAAGGGCTTCCCCTTGCCGGTCGGGCACAGGTCCACGCCTCCCCACTTGTCTTCCAACGCCTGCCAGGTCTTGCGCCAGTCGCCCGGGTTCTTCTTGTGGCCGGCGATCACGTCGCGCAGGATCCGGGCGTAGTCGCTGTCGGCGGGGATCGAAGCCAGCCCGGCGTCCAGGCAGCGCCGCACGGCCGCGGGCGTGGGGTCCGGTTCCTGGTAGGCCCGGCAGTACATGGCCGTGACGAAGCGCCCGCCGTACAGCCCGTCGCCCCAGTTCATCACGCTGCCGAACACGTCGCACATCCGGCCCGCCGCCCTCGGCATACCCGGCGCGACGAGACCGAAGAGGTCCGCCTCGATCTGGAAGTCGATGTCGTCGGCGTGGGGGTTGTAGCGCGGGTGGCCGCTGTCGGGCGGCGGGATACCCTGCCGCAGGTTTTCGCGGGCGGCGTTGTTGGCGTGCCACAGTCGGTAGCGGCTGTCGCGGAAGTCCGCGCCCGCCTGAACGCGCGTCGCCTTCGGGCCGCGCGCTTCCAGCGTCTTGAGGAACGTCATCTCGACGTAGATGTCGTCCTGCTCCAGGCTGTTGGCGACGAACCCGGGCTCCCACGGGCGCAGCGGCCCGGTGATCGGCGCGCCGTTCGATTTGAACTCGTAGATGGAGCCGTAGCTGACGCCGATCATCTGCCCCGCCCAGCCCCCGCGGAGCCGGTCGCGGAACGTGTCGAGCGGCAGCGTCCATGTCTTGGCGGGCGCGGCCGGCGCCCCTGTCCGCGGCGCCGCGGACAGGGGCGCCGCGGACACCAGGCACGCCGCGAACGCGCCGAGCGCCGCCGCCATCGTCTTCATGCGCAGAGAGCCTTTCCGGGGCAGAACGGTACTCTATTGTACCGGCGCGGGCCCCGGAAACGTTTCCGGGGCCCGCGCCGGCGTGGTTCAGGCCTTGCTCACAGCACGAACCGCACGTCGTCCACCCACAGGACGTTGGGTTTCTCTTCGGCCGATTGGTCGAACAGGTTGGTGACGTCGGCGATGCTGATCTCTTTGATCTGGCCGGGGTCCAGGTTCGCGTTCTCGTCCTTGCTGTCGTCGGCCAGCGTGAAGCCGGCGAGCGTGTACGTCAGGTCGCCCCAGAACTCGGCCGCCTTCAGCGTGACGGCCTGCTGGTAGCGCGACCCGTCCTTCTCCTCGATGCTGACGAGGTACGTCCCGTCGAGGGCGGTCTGGAGCCGCAGGCGCACGCTCTTTGCCGTCTTCAGGTCCGCCTGCTGCAGGTTGCGCAGCAGTCCGTACGCCTTGCCCGCCTGGCGCTTGTAGGAGTACTTGAGCGAACCCCTGCCTTCCGCCGGCTTGTTCATCGTGTCGATGGCGACCGGCGCATCGAACAGCCCGATCTTGACCGGTTCGGCGATCTGCAGGCTGAGCGGGATCCACCGGATCAGGGGCGTCTCGAAGTTGTCCGCCCGGTACACGTCCGGCGCGCCGGGCGTGGTGACGAGGCCGCCGCTCCCCGGGACCGGCTCCGGCGAGAAGACCACGTCGTCGATCATCAGCGTGCGCGGGCCTTTGAGGGCGGGCACCAGGCTGACGAGCAGGCTGCCCATGTCGGCGACGTGGAGCGACCGGACCGAGGCGAGATCCAGCTTCCCGGGCGTTTTTGCCGCGCCGTTGTCCGGCGCCAGGTCGTCGAGGTTGATGGCGACCTCCTGCCAGACGCCTTCCGGCACGTAGAACCCGGTCTGGTAGGGGACGCTGTCGGAGCCGCCGAGCCCGAACATCAGGGCGGTGGCGTCTTCCGAGCGCACCCAGAACCGGACGGACTTCATGCCGGCCAGGTTCAGCGGGCGCGTCAGGGCGAGGCCGCGGATCGTGCCCGGGGTGATCTCATAGGCGTAGCTGAGCGCGTTCTTGTTCACGCCGCCGCCCCCCTGCCGGACGCTGGTGGTCAGCGTGAGCTTTGAGTCGTTGTCCGCCTCCAGCCCCTTGCCCGTCTCGCTTTTCAAGACGACCCAATCCGTCAGCCCCTGCTCGAAACTGTCAGCCGTCAGCGTTTTAGCCGCGGCCGCCGCAGACGCAGACGCGTCGTTCGCCTGCGCGGCGCGCGGTCCCGTGATCACGCCGCCGGCGGCGATCATCGCCAGGAGCGTGGCGGCCAGCACGGCCGCCTGAGTAACCCGTTTCATTCCCGTACCTCCTCGCCGATGTAAGGCAGTCCGTCGTGGCGTGGTCCCGGTCGCGCGGCGCGACTGCCGTGCCCCGCACCGAAGGCTTCGGCACAGAACGCCGTACCGCGCCGGGCACGCCCCCTGCTCCAAGAGACGAAGCCGGGCCGGAATCGTTGCCGGGCGCCCGACCAAAAACTGCGGCAGGGATCCGCACGCCCTCTATTTCTTCCGGGGGACCTGCCGACAATACAGGCATGGACGAAACC
Organism: uncultured Armatimonadota bacterium; assembly: GCA_902805585.1. Lineage (GTDB taxonomy): Bacteria > Armatimonadota > Armatimonadia > Armatimonadales > Armatimonadaceae > CADCTO01. The sequence goes on from CADCTO010000222.1 coordinate 4,279, forward strand.
ATGTCGCTCTCCTTCGCGGCCCTGCACGACATTGCCGAAGAGCTTCCGCTCGAGGTCATCCTGCTGGAGCTGCGCGACTTTTATCGCACCGCACAGGACGACGAGTTCACCCGCACCTGCCCCGAATATCAGTGCGTCTGCGACACGTCGCTGCGCGCCCTCGACGCCGCGCTGTGGCGGCTGGAGTCGGACAACGTGAGTTGACGCCGCCCGCCGCCCGGCGGCTCAAGCGGTCAACGCGCCCGCCCGCTCCAGCCAGACCGGGACGGGCGGGTCGGCGTGCTGCTCCAGAACCACGGTGGTGCCGGACGGGGTGGTGAGGAGGTGGACGCGGTCCGCCGTCTTCAGCATCAGGAAGAACCCGTGCCCCATCGTTCCTGCGGTCGTGTAGCCGCGCTCGAACGCGGCGCGCGGCAGGCTTTCCATCGCGATCCCCCCGCCTTGATCCTCGATCCAGACCTGCACCGTGTCGTGGCGGTCCGTATAGACCTCCGCGCGCCCGCCTCCGGCGTGCACCACGGCGTTCATGGCCGCCTCGCCCACGGCGCTCAGCAGGTCGAACAGGCGGTCCTCGTCGAAGCCGAGATCGGTCGCCGCTTCGCGCGCCCGCGCGCGCACCGCGCTCAGGGAACCTGGTTGTACCGGCACGGGGTCGCCGACGGGCGCCAGCGGCGCCGGCAGTCCGGCGGCGGTGTCGCACAGGCAGAGACGCCCCTCCGAAACGCTCGACAGAACGTCCCGCAGGAACGCGCGCTGCCGGGCCTCGTTCTCCCGCAGCGCCGCGAGGGCCTGCTCGCGCTCCTCCTGCGCCCTCCGTCGCTCCGTCACGTCCAGCGCGGTCCCGATGAAGCGGGTGGCCCGCCGGCGCCCCGCGTGTTCCTCGAAGAAGGCGCGCCCCTTGGCGACGACGCGCCGCACCTGCCCGTCGGCCCACATCACGCGGAATTCGGCCTCGTACTCGCCGCTCCCGCGGGGATCGACCGCGGCGTTCACGGCCTGCTGCACGCGCGCGCGGTCGTCGGGGTGGATCCGGGCCTCGAAGCGGGACAGGTCCACCGGGGTGTCGGGAGTCAGGCCGAAAAGGGACTTGCACCGCTCCGAGCACTGGAGGCCGTCCGTCTCCGGGTTCCACTCCCAGGTGCCGAGCTCCGTGGCTTCGAGGGCCATACGCAGCCGCTCCTCGCTTTCGCGCAGCGCGGCCTCCACCAGCTTCTGTCCGGTCACGTCGCGCTGCGTGCCCCACGCGCGCAGCAGCCGCCCGCCGTCGAAGATCCCGACCAGGTTGTTCAGGAAGTGGCGCGTCTGCCCGTGTCGGTCCCGTTCCACGGTTCCCGCGTCGGCCAGGCGGTAGCCCGAGCGGATGAACGCGCGCAGGTACTCCACGTTCTCCGCCCGCTCGGCGGGGAGAAGCTCCGGCAGGCGGACGCCCACGATCTCGCGCGCCTCCGTCAGCCCGTACATGCGGGCCATCACGTCGTTGCACTCGGCGAGGTAGGCGTGGCGGTAGAAGTGCGCGATCTGGGCGTCCTCGGCCTGCCCGGCGGGGTTCAGGGGTTCCTCCAACTCGAACCGCCAGATCGCTTCCGCGCTGTTCCGGACGAAGGCGCGGTATCGCTCTTCGCTTTCGCGCAGTGCGGCTTCCACGCCCGGATCGTCCTGCGATTTCATGGATGCCTCCTCCAGTGGTTCGCCGCGGGCGGACGCGGGCGGCGGGGGCATGTCCTGACGCGCTAGAGTTCGGCAGGCCGTCCGCCGATGCCTCCGTGCGGGGAAACTTTCGCGCGGCGCCCGGAACGGGGCAGGGTTTTCCCCGGCGGCGCCGGAACAGGAACCGTAGCGCCCGCCGCGCGCGAGGAGAAGTCCCGATGACCGACGACACGCCACAAAACCCGCTCGTGCCCGACCAGGGCGAGCTCAAAGACGTCGCGCGCGATCTGCGGTTTTTCCCGAGTGTGGTGCGGGACGGAACCGTGCTATCGGCCGCCCAGGTGGAGGCGTTCAACCGGGACGGCTACCTGAAGGGCATCCGGATCTTCGACGAGACCGAGATCTCCGGACACCGGGCGTACCTGGACGCTCTGCTCGCGCGGGTGCTCGCGGCCGGCGGCAGCAGCTACTCGATCGCCACGGCGCACCTCCGGTACGGCCCGGTGTACGACCTGCTGACCCACCCGCGGATCGTCGCCTGCGTCCGCGACCTGCTCGGCCCGAACGTGGTCGGCTGGGGAGCGCACTACTTCTGCAAGATGCCCCGCGACAACAAGCCGGTCCTGTGGCACCAGGACGCCGTCTACTGGCCGCTGACGCCCTCGAAAACGGTCACCGTCTGGCTCGCCATCGACGACGCGGACGTGGAGAACGCGTGCATGCGCTTCATCGAAGGTTCGCACCGGTTCGGGCCCGTGACGCACCTGCCGAGCGAGGCCGCCGAGGACAACGTGCTGAACCTCAAGGTGGAGGACGCGGAGCGCTACGGGCGGGCGGTGGACGACGTGCTCAGAGCCGGCGAGGTGTCGCTCCACAACGACCTGCTGCTGCACGGGTCGGAGGCCAACACGTCGGACCGGCGGCGCTGCGGCCTGACCCTGCGCTACTGCGCGGCCGAGGTCCGCGCGATCCTGGGCTGGCACAAGAAGGGCGTGGTGGTCAGCGGCGAGGACCCCGACGGCCACTGGGCGAACGCGCCGCGCCCGGAGGACGATCCGCCCGTGGACGTCACGCCGGTCTGAGCGGCGGCAGACGGGCCCGCGTTTTTAGCGGCTGCCGTTCGCGCTCCGGGAGGAGCGGTAACGCCGGGCACGCCACGACCTGGACGGACTCCGGCGCCGCACCGCGCGCCGGCGGAAGGATGTCGCCGAAGCGTACCGGCGCGTGGCGCGACGGGATGACACCTTGCGGCGCACGGAGCGGTGGGCCGCGACTCGCCTCGGCGACCGGCTCTTCGCCACCGCGGACGCCGGCTTCGCCGCGGCAGTCCGCGGGGGCGCAGCGAGCGGCGCACGCGCGCGCGGCGCCGTGGCGCGCGGAGGCGGTGGGAGGGCGCTGGCGGAGTCCCCCCCGCGGCCCGTCCGGAGCGGCGGCAGCCATTCGATCGGCGAGGGCGCGACGGCGAGGGGTACGGTCCGCGACGCACGGGTGCGCGGTGCGCCCGTCACGGCCGACGCCTGCGGGGCAACTGCCACCGCGGCAGCCCGTTCCGGTCGCGCTGCCATCACCAGGACCCCGAGCGCGAAGAAGGCCACCGCAACGGCGCAGAAGCCGCTGACGGCGGCGAGCACCGTGCGCTGGTGGCCGCCCAGACCGGGCAGCCAGGCAAAGCCACCCTCCCGCGACGTATCCTGCGCGACGACCACGTACCGGGACGCGAACCGGTGTCCGCAGGCCTCGCACGTGGCGGCGTTCAGTGGCGCCGTCGACCGGCAATGCGGGCAGAGTTTGCAGGTGCTCGGCTGGACGCGTGCCGCATCCGGCGCCGCGTGGCGCATCAGATCGTTCGCCATGATTTCCCCGTCCCCTCTTCCATCCTGGCGGGCGGCCCGCGCCCAATACGGCGCCGGCCGCTGACGCGCGCTGGGCGGGAACGACGTGCGGGGAGTTCGGCACGCGCAAAGGTCGTTCCAGCAGCGGCGTTGTGGTCAACTTCCGCGTGGAACGCCGTCATGGGGGTCCGCGCGCTGTAGGATTCGACAGGCGGGCGGCCTTTCCTCTTTCTGCACGTTTGACGGTCTAATGACGGGGTTTTCCGGCAGCAAGGAGTGCGGGCCGGGCGTGCGCACCTTCAACTCAATGACCGCACCCGAACGCGAATGACGATACGTCTGCTTGCCGTCACCCGGATACACCCACGGGGCCGAGGTTACCGTAGACAAGACCGCACTCCTGCGCGCGTCGCAACGGGACGTAATTGCTGAACGTGCCGCGTGGGGCGTCGCCCCCCTCAACGATGCAACCGACCCGCCGCGCCACGTCAACCCAGGTCGCCGGGTCGGACAGCGGCCCTTCGGCCAGCGAGCGCAGGCGGTTGGCTATCTCACAAGCCGCCTGCTCCTTCGCAACTATCTCGCTCTCTGCGCGTCTGTTCATGGTGAAGGTTCCTTTTCGGTGGGGACTTCACTGGGGAGGGGGTGTCGTTTCTCAGGCAGCACCCCCTCCCCGGCCCTCTCACTTCTTGGTGTCGGGTTCGCCGCTGGCTTCTGCGGCGGTGTTCGCGCGCGGCTTCGGCGTCGGATTGGGACAAGTGGTTGCACGGAGAAGGAAGCATGAAACGGCTATACTGCCAGGCGGTGATTGCGGCGGCTTGTTTAGCGTGCTTCGGCCCGCTGGCGTTTGCCCAGCCAGCCTCAAGAAATCAAGCGCCGCAAGAGCCGAGCGCGGAAGTATTAGCCCTTAGAGCGCAGTTGGAGACGATGCGCGAGTACGACCAGCGGCTCTTAGCGACCGTATACTGGTCATTAGGTGGCTTCGCCGCGACTGTCTTGGTCATTGCG
>CADCTO010000223.1 GCA_902805585.1 uncultured Armatimonadota bacterium
GGCGCCGCGCTCCGCGGCCTCCGGAATGGCTATTCCGGCACCCCCATTATCGGGGGCGGGGGGGGCGACGGGACGCCCGTCCTCGTGGTAGCGCTCCCCCGCGAAAAGGCCTTCCCGGTCGAGCTTGAGCAGGAGCCACTGGGCGGCGGCGAGGGCGGTGCGGCTCAAGACCTCCTGGCCGAAGTGGGCGTGCATCCACTGGAGGCCGAAGGCGGCGCGGGCGGCGGTGGCGACCGACAGGGTGCGCCCGCCGTCGGGGTCCTCGAAGTGCTTTTTGGCGCGCAAAACGTCCCAGAACGCGCCGCGGTGGGTGGACTCTTCGTCCACGATCTGGAATTCGCAGGCGCCGCGGGCGAGCAGGAAGGCGCGGCGCCGCTCGGCGTCGTCGCCGGTGAAGCGGTAGCGGTCGTAGAGCGCGCGGGCGACCAGAGCGGCGTCGGCGCCGTCGCCGTTGACGTGTAGGCCGGGGCGGTCGGGCGAGCGCAGGATGAGCCGGTCGACGCCGCGCTTGTCCGCGGCTTCGGGGGCCATCAGAACGGCCGCGGCACGGTCGGCGAGGTCGGAAAGGGGCGGGCACGAGGCGGGCGACACCTGCTGGGCGCGGTCGGCCGCGTCGGCGAGGTGGCGCAAAAGGGCGTCCTCGGCCTCCCGCCGGGTGCGTGCCGGGGCGACCCAGGTTTCCACGCGCCCGGGGGCGCGGGACGGCGCCACGAGGCGCACGCCTTTGTCGTCGACGGTCAGCTCGCCCTCGCCGGCCGCGAGGACGACCGTGACGACCAGGCAGCCCTGCCAGACGCCGAACCCGGGTCGCGCGGCCGGAGCCCGGACGATCTGCCGCTTGCCGGGCGGGAAGGGCAGGTGGAACGTGAAGTCGCCGAGCCCGTCGAGCAGGCGGTTCGTGGCGACGGAGCGGGCCGCGACGCGCCATTCCCAGGCCAGGCGGTCCTGACGGCCCTCGAGGGTCAGGTGGCCGCACAGCAGGCCCCTGGTCCCGGCCGCCGGCCGCCGGGATTCGAGCGCGATGCGCCCGCGCCGCTCGCGGCGGTGCGCGGTCGGTACCAGCGGGAAGCGCTGCCCCGCGTAGAGCACTTCGGCGAGCGGACGCAGGGGCGTGGTCTCGAACAGGACGTGGGTCGCCCGGCCCTGGGGCCAGACCACTCGCAGGCCGAACGTGTTTCTATGGTCGGGCATGACCTCGACCGCGGTCCGTGAAACCGGGAAATTATACGTGTTTTCCGCCGACATCTCCACCCCGTCGTTCCCCGGCGAGCGGGGTATTTGCTTCTCGTGTTATCGGCAGAATTGCGCGGACGCGAGAGGCGTGCGCCCGCTCCCGCCCCGGGCGCCCGTGCTGACCGGCTCTCCAGTTTGCCGGACGTGCTGACAATAATGGACACACGAGCGTGTCCAGTGAGATGCGCCTGCGGTCCGGCGGAGGAGAGTCGAAGGCCGAGAGGCAGGGGAACCGTCCCCCTCTCTCGACTTTCAACTCTCCTCAGCCTCCGCGACAATGGGAGGAATTTCTCGTGTCCGCCTTCGCATCTCTGTTCGGCAAAGAGACACTCATCGGACTGGACATCGGCAGCGCCTATATGAAGGCGGTGCAGGTGGAACCGTCGAAGGGCCGCGTCAAGGTCGCCCGCGCCGCCCAGCACAAGACGCCCGCGGACGCCGTGCGCGACGGCATCGTCGTCGACAAGGCGGCGGTGGGCGACGCCCTGCGGCAGATGCTCAAAACCGCGGGCATCTCGGCGACCGGGGCGGTCACGGCCGTGTCCGGCCCGACCGTGACCGTCCGCCACATCAAGCTTCCGAAAATGCCCGAGGCCGCGCTGAAGAAGTCGGCGCGCTACGAGGCCAGCAAGTACCTTTCGGCCAACGTCGAGGACTCGGCCATCGAGTTCGACATCCTGGGGCCGTGCCCCGACGCCGAAGACCAGATGAACGTGATGCTGGTCGCCGCTCCCCGCGAGATGGTCGAGTCGCGCGTGGCCGCCGTGGAGATGGCGGGCCTGGAAGCCGTGGGCGTGGACGTCGAGTCGTTCGCGCTCCAGCGGGCGCTGGTGGACTGCAACGTCGGCGCCTTCTCCGACGGCGGCATGCGGGCGCTGGTGGACATGGGCGCCGCGCACACGGAGGTGACGATCCTGAACGGCACGGCGTTCGCCCTGACGCGCAGCATCCCGATCGCCGGCGATTCGTTCACCAACGTCTTCAAGAGCCAGCTGCGCTGCAGCGCGGAAGAGGCGGAGCAGCATAAGGCCGCGGCGGACCTGCTGCTTCTGCTGGACGGGTCGGGCACGGCCGAGGAGCTGGAAGGGGCGCGGCTGCTGCAGCCGATGCTCGACGAACTGCTCCGCGAGATCCGCCGCTCGATCCATTACTACCAGTCGCAGCTCCCCGAGGGCTCGGAGCGCGCCGCGCTTCAGGAGATCATCCTGTCGGGCGGCACGGCCCAGATGCGCGGGATCCCGGAATACATGAAGGCGCGGCTGGGGACCGAGGTGGTGCGGGGGAACGCGTTTTCCAACCCGTTCTTCGAGACCCACGCCGAATCCGCGGGGTTCCTGCAGGAGCAGCACCCGCGTCTGATGATCGGCCTGGGACTGGCCGCCAAGGACGCGCTGCCCGCCACGGCGGCGCCCGCCCCCGCCGCTGTCGCCGTCGCCGCGCCCGTTCTGGCATAAAGCGAGGAAGAAGAAACCACACCATGCCAAACGTCAACCTTATTGCCGCGCGCCGCTCCGAAAAGAAGCGTCTGGAGCGGACCGCGCGCCACCTGTTCCTCGGTCTGACGGCCGAGGCGGCGGTGCTCGCCCTGCTGGGCGGGTTCCTGGGCATCCAGCAGATGTCGCTGCGCACCGCGATGACGGACGCCGACGCGCGCCTGTCCCAGTTGCAGCCCACGATGGACCGGATCGCGCAGATCGAGCGGGACACCGCGGAGCTGATCCCCAAGGTGGAGACCCTGCAGCAGGCCAGAACGGACACGCTGCGCTGGCGGGCGATGCTCCAGATCGTGTCGCAGTCGGTGCCGCAGAGCGTGTGGCTGTCGGGCATCACGGCCCAGACGGCGGGGGCGGACGCCACGATCACGATCGCCGGCGTCGCCGGCTCCCAGACGCTGGTCGGAGAGACGATGACGCGGCTGGGCTCGTACCCGGTCTTCGACCGGGTGGACCTGCGCTTCACCCAGATGTCCGCCCCCCAGGCCGGGGTGAGCGACAGCGCGCAGCGGGTCGCGTTCGAGATCGGGGCGCACCTGCGCTCCACCGCGCCGGCCGAGACCAAGCCGGCCGAGACCGCGCCGGCCGCGGGCGGCGAAACCAAACAGGTCAGCGAAGGAGGGAACCACCATGACAACGGAGGCGCGTAAACCGGGGGCGGCCGCCGGCGGCGCGAAGCGGACCTTCGCGCCCTCGAAGCAGATGATCATCGTGCTGGCGAGCGTCATGGGGGTCCTCCTCGTCGGGGGGATCGGCCTGTACGTCTGGCAGTCGGGCGAGGCGGCGAAACTGCGGGCGCAGGTGCGGGCCAAGGAAGAACAGGTCGCCTCGGGCGAGAAGACCGCGGGGCGACTGATCTCCCTGGAAAGCCGCTTCGCCGAGACGAACGGGCAGCTCCGCAACCTGGAAAGCTCCGTCAACCAGGGCGAGTACGTCCCGACGCTGCTGAGCCAGATGGAGAGCCTGGCCGAGTCCGTGAACCTGCAGGTCGGCTCGGTCCGCCCGACGCTGGAGCCGGCCCCCGCGCCGCCCACGGACAAGGAGGCGCGCAAGACCTTCAAGCCGTGGCCGTACGACAAGATCCATATCGACATGGAGGTGCGCGGGTCGTACTGGAACGTTGCCAAGCTGCTGTTCCGACTGACCGAGTTCCCGAAGATCATGGCGGTGGAATCGGCCTCGGTCCAGTCGGACCCCAAGGTGGTGACGGGCAAGTCGCCGCAGCTCACGGTGAACGTGAAGCTCACCGGCTTCATCTTCAAGAACGACCGCAGCAAGCCCCGGCCGGGCGCCGGCCAGGCGGCCGCCGCGCCGGCCGGCTCCGGCCGGCGCGCGGACAACCCCGCGTAAGGAACCGCCATGAAAAAGATAGACAAGAAAGAACTACCCAAGCTGATCGCTCTGGTCGTGCTCTCGGCGGGCGTGTTCGGGTTCGCCGCGACGCAGTTCATGGCGCCCCCGAAGACCAACGCGGGCACCCCGGCGCAGTCGGGCAAGGGCGCCGCGAGCAGCGACGCCGCCGTGCAGCCGCCGGCCGGGCAGGACGCGGAAGGGGCCGGCGACCCGTCGGAATTCCACGTGCAGGACCTGGCGATCGTGACGACCGGCAAGGACCCGTTCGTGCCCAACGGCCCGGCGGCCCCGCCCGAGCCCAAGGTGCCGGCGGCCATGGCCCCGGTGCGGGTCGCGGCGGCGGCTCCCGCGCCCGCGGCGGCCCCGATGCCGCCCCTGCCCACTTCGATGGGCGGCCCGCCGCCGTTCCCGGCGCCCGGGGTGCAGGTGCAGGAAGTCCGGCGCCCGCAGCCCGCCCTGGCCGTCCGGCCGGTGGTGCCGGCGCCCCTGCCCCCGCCGTCCTACACGGTCACGGGCGTGGTGCGGGACGAGACGCCGGACGCCTGTTCCGGCAAGGTCGCCATCCTGCGGGGCGGCGCGGGCAACGAGGAGCGCCGGTTCGTTCGCTGCGGCGACCCGGTGGGGAACGGGTTCCGCGTGATCGCCGTGCATCGTGACAGTGTGGAAATAGAAAGCGGCGACCGCCGCGTGATCCTGACTCTAGGGGGACAATCTCGTGCAAAATAGGTATCGTCTGCAGGCGCTCGGCCTGCTCGTCCTGAGCGGCGGCGCGGCGGCGGTGGCCCCGCACGCCCTGGCCGCCCCGAAGGCGGCCGCGGCCGTGCGTGTTTCGGTGCCGGTGAAGGTTGCCGCCATACCCGAAGCCCGGATCCCGGCCAAGCGGGAGAAGCGGATCTCGCTCGACTTCGTGGGCGCGGACATCAACGACGTCATCAAGGCGCTGGCGCTTCAGGCGAACGTGAACATCGTCACCGCCGCCGACGTCAAGGGCCTGGTGACCGTGTCGCTCAACCGCGTCTCGATCACCGACGCGCTGGACATGGTGGCGCGCCTTTCCGGCTACCAGTACGCCAAGCACGGCCCGGCCTACGTCGTGGGCACGGACAAGTCCGTCGCCGCCCTGACCGGCGGCCCGGCCCCGGCCCCGGCGGCGGGGACGCCCTGTGCCGCCGCCCGGGGAATCGACGGCTCCCCGCGTGTCAGGAAACGGACGATCGTGAGACGAGCCGGGGCGCGGCAGGGCCGAGCGAGTCCGGCCCCAAGAATGGTGGGTCTTACGACACAGGCGGGTCGCGGCGCCTTGGCCGCCCGTGGAAGGTGGTACACGTCTGACGTCTAATTCGGAGTTGGGCCGCATCAGGCCCGGCGCTTTGGGGTGGCGAAAGGCAGGCAAAGTGGCTCCGATGAGTACGCGAAGCACCACGATTCGTAAGCCGGTCAAGGTTCTGATCGTCGTTGCCGCTGTGGCCGTCGGGACGGCCGCGCTCTTGTGGACGGGCTACTCCGGTCAGGCCGAAGCCCGCGGCGTCGAGGTGGCCCTATCGTTCCTGCCGGTCCCGCAGTGGGGTTTCGGCGTTGGCGACAGCATCCAGGAAGCGTCGGCCCGCAGAACCCGCGCGGGGGGGCTGGAAAAGCCTCACGACCGGAGGCGCAGGCTGGGGTTCATCCAAGTCCGGGAGCGCCGCTGGGTCCCGCTAGTCTTCAGATAGCGGTTGTCCTCACGGTAGTCCGGCGGCCGGACCGGGCCGGCAAGGCCCGACCAGCCGCCGCACGGGACGCGAGCGAACGCAGCCTTGTCGTCGGGGTTCGCCAGGTTTTTCCTGCGCTACGGCTCCGCGCGGCTCCGCTGCTCCCGGCGTCCCAGAAAACGGACGATTGTGGGCACAGTGGCACAGGTCCCGGAAGCGCTTATTGTGACCAACCAAGATCAAGTCTGCCAGACACGCTCGGGTCGCGGCGCTTCGCCCGCAGCGAAGCGCAGGCGGTAAAGGTCGGGGTTGGTCAGCGCCAGCCACTGGTCGAAGCCGAACGCAGGATCGAAGCGCCCCAGGAGTTGCGCCAGGGGCTGGCCGTGTGTGACCAGAACGAGCGCGCCCCGGCCGTGCCCGCTCGCCTTCGCCTGTTTCAGGGCCTCTTCCAGCACCGCGAGGGCGCGGTCGGCGGCCTGGCGGCCGGACTCGCCCCCGGGCAGGCACAAGTCGGGGTCGGCGAACGAAGCTGCCGTAGGTCCCCGCCAGTCGGGAACCGCTGTCGCCGAAAGAATGCGCTCCCGCAGGCGCTCGTCTGTCTCGACCGGCACGCCCGCCCACCGCGCCAGGGGGGTGGCCGACTGGACCGCCCGGGTCAGGGGACTGGAGACGACCCGCCGGACGCGCACGCCGCGATCCGTGAACCATCGGGCGAGCGCCCGTGCCTGCCGCTCCCCTTCTTCGGCCAGGGGGGCGTCCGGTCCGCCACTGCTAGCGGCGCGGCAGTGGCGGACGAGATAAACGGTCTGGACCGCCGGCTCGGGCTCCTCGGGCTCCTCGCGCTCGCTGGCGCTTATACCCGTCTGGCTGGGTCTCTGGTTTGTCATGCCCTCTGCAGTATACAAGACGATTCGGGATGATCTTGCGGTCGGCATAACGAGGGAAGGTCGGATGCTTGGGACCAACACCCGGTGTTCGCGAGATTCGCCCGCCTTCCGGTAAAGCCGTGTCAGGTTCATCAGGAAAAGCGGCGACGATATCGACAACGACGACGATACCGCTGTTCCCGAAAAGGTGCCTTAAACGAGACGTAGGCACCGCGGGACTGGAAGTGGGTAAGCTGTGTCCGAGTGCCGCGTCGGCGGTCCGGGCTCCCGGGCGGTGCGGCGGGCGGTGCGTTGGGCTGCGCAGGGTCGCGCACGGAAAGGCGTCACGGGCATGTCGAGACCCCCGACGGTCGGGCAACTGGGGCTGGTGCTGTCGCTCCTGGCGGCGGCCCTGGCGCCGCTGCTGTGGGTCACGCGGTGGTGGCTGAGACAGCCCCTGGCCGCGGTGGAGGGGCTGCGCTACTACCGGGACGCGGCGGGCGTGGCCGTCTTCGAGGGGCGCGTGCGCAACAGGTCGGGCGGGGCGCTGCGCCTGGTACACGTCTGGCTCCATTCACCCGACGGCGGCGTGTCCGTCGAGGCCGCCGACATCGGCCCGGGCCAGGCCAGGCCGTTCCGGCGGCGCATGGAGGGCTTCCCGGGCTGGGGCCGCCGTGGAATGACCGCCGAGGTCGGCTCGGTGGACGCGGTGCCATCGCCGCCGCAGTGAACACGTTCCGCAAACGTGCGTTAAACGAGACGGGGACGTGATGGCGCAGGCTCGGATTCGCCGACGGTGTCCGGACGATTTTGGCGGTCTCGCCGCGACAGCGGTGGCGACCCCTGCCGGTAGGTGCTCATGTAGATGCGTATGAACTTCCGTCTCGCGGCCTCGGTGGTTCTCGACCTCGACCCGCGCCTGCAGTGGCTCTGGTATTCCGGCCGGACGGACAGCTTCGTAGCCGGGGACGAAACCCGTTCGTTCTCGCTGCCCGTGTCCGACCCGGCGCGCCCGGCGCCTCTGGACGCCGGGCCCGGCACCGCGCGGCCGCCCTGCAACCTGCCGGTCCCCGCGGCGCTGTACGAGGAGTTCGCCGCGCAGGACCGGCGGGGCCTCCGCTTCCTGCCGGCCGCGGCGTACGAGGGCACCTCAGGCGAGGGCACCTCAGGCGAGGGCACCTCAGGCGAGGGCACCTCAGGCGAGGGCACCGCGGGCGAGGGCACCTCAGGCGAGGGCACCGCGGGCGACGTGCTGCGGACGATCGTCTTCGGCCCGAACTACGGCACCTACGTCCTCCACCCCGCCAGCGGGGCGGTCTTGAGCCTGCGCGCGGGCTCGCTCCAACTGCTCCAGCAGTCGCCGGAGGGGTTCACGCCCGTGGGGCAGGCCCGGACACGGGGGAGGGCGGCCCTGGCGTTCGCCGCGCACCCGGAGGAGCCGCTGATCGCCTACGGGGACAACTACGGCGGGTTCTTCGCGCAGGAGTTCTCCGCGGGCGGGTTCGGCAAGACCCGCCAAATCGACGCCCGGGGCCATAAGGCTGGCGCGTTGGAGTTCATCGACTCCGGGCGCGGCCTGCTGATCGGCGGGACCGGGTACCTGAGCGCGTACGCGTACGAGAGCGGGAAGTTCTCCAAGCGGCACGAGGTCTCGGCCGCCGTGCGGGACTTCGCCTGGGTCCCGCACGAGCGGGCGCTGGTGGTCAACCAGGGGATGCACGGCGTCTCGCTCTACCGGCTCGGCGAGACCGGGTTCACCCCGTGGGGCGCCGCCGTGACGTGCGGCGCCGCGGCGGTGGACACGCTGGCGGTGTCCCGGGACCTGGGGGCGATCGCGATGCTCGAGAAGCCCCGGCAGTGGCCCGCGCCGGCCCGCATCCACGTCGTCTTTCGGACGGGAGAGCTCGCGCCGCCCCGGTGAGCCGGCGGGTACCCGCGTTCTGGGTCAGGTATTTCCCGTCTCAACGGTCAGCACATCCCGGTCCCTGAAACGGCCGGGTAAAAGAGGCGCAGCGGAGTCCGGCGGGGCGAGCCCTGCGCGTATCAACAATGGTGCGGATACCGTTGCCCAATTCAGGCGTAGAGCCTGGCGAGCCGGGAGACCCGCGTTTTGGC
>CADCTO010000224.1 GCA_902805585.1 uncultured Armatimonadota bacterium
GGAGGGGATATACATGGCTATCGGAGCGCTGGAAAACACTTTCGCTCAAGACCAGCGGCGTTCCGTCAGGAGCGTCGCCCGTGAGTTGCTTGGCGGGCTAGGTGCTTGGCGGCGCGCAACGACCGACGCCTGTTGACGCCCAATATTGTGGGAAATTAGAAGCCAAGCAACAGTACCAGCATCTTCTTACGAAAGTGTTCAACGACTGTGCGCTTGTCATGGCAGAGGATGCAACCGCTTATGTTCGGACAGATGCACGTCCCTTCACATATGAGTCAACTCTTGCCGCCTTGAGAGCCGCTTTCCCTAGCAAAAAAGTGACTGTGCTTGAACGACCGTTCAAAAAGAAGACGCAGACAAGCCTGTGAGGCGATAAAGCGGTCAAGCCGGGAGAGGTGGATTTGGTGCTGCAATAGGTCGGCATCAAACATGCTCTCTCATGGCTATAGTGTAACTCTTCTTCGTAACTTATAGGAATAGAATTGATGATAGATGTAATATCAGCCCGCCAACTTCATGACAGGGTTACTCGTGGAGGGGTGCTGACGCAAGCGGAACAGGCGCAGCTTGACGCGTGGTATGGACAGCAGGATGCGGACGAGAATACCATGCTCTTGGCCGCAACGCCGCCAGCATCTACCACGCTTCAAAGCTTGAGAAGTGAAGTTGAGGCGTCGTCATCTCGACTGTTGACGGTAATGCAGCGCATCCAGTCCTTGGCGGAGGAGAACGATTCGTTGCGCCGTGACATCGCGGCGCTGAAGCAGCAGCTTGCGCGGGTGGCGCCTCCGCGAGCCGCATGAGTATTTCGGAGGAAGTACGCGAGCAGGTACGTCAACGCGCGAACTACGCCTGCGAATATTGTGGCGTCACGGAGACGGACGCGGCAGGGCAGCTTACCATCGACCACTTCCACCCGCAGGCCCGCGGCGGCACGGACGCGCCGGATAACCTGATCTACTGCTGTCACCGATGCAACGAGTACAAAGCCGATTATTGGCCGCAAGAGCCTGATGCGCCGCTCTTGTGGAACCCGCGCCTGCAAGCCGCGAATACCCACTTTGTGGAACTCGCCGGTGGTGAACTTTATGCCATCACAGCGACAGGAACGTTCACAGTAAACCGCCTGCGGCTGAATCGACCGCCGCTCATCGCGCACCGCCTGAGACGGAGACAGAACGCGGACGAACAGCGCCTGCTCGCGCGCCTCCATAGCGTGGTGAACCTGTTGGAGCAGCTACATGCTCAGGAGGCCGCGCTTCTCGAAGAACATCGCATCCTCCTGCAAGAGCAGCGCCACGTTTTACGGCTACTGCTGAATAGGCAAGAGCCCGGCGGCACCTAACTCCTCGGTTGAACCCGCAGATCCCGACCGGATTGCTATGGCTGGGATCGAGCCACCAAAACACCCTCTGCCTGACGTTCACCTCTGCCAATAAAAGTAAACAGATGTTTTACATTGGAGAGGAGTCCTTATGCAGGAGATCGTCACCCCTTGGTCAGACTTGCCAGCGCCGGAACCGCGCGTCTGGTGCCCACGCTGCCACAGCCAGGACGTGATCCGACGGGGGCTGGTGGAAGGGACACAGAAGATGCGCTGCAAAGCGTGTACGCACGAGTTCCTGACGGCGCTCCCGCCCCTTCCCTGGCGGCCGCCCGTCCGACTTGCGTGCCGGCATTGTGGTCAACAGGATCTCGTTCGCTGGGGAAAGGGCCGCCAAAGAACGCAGCGCTATAAGTGCCGCACCTGCAAGCGGCTCATGCGCGAAGGGGCGGGCGCGACGCCGGCCCAGACCCGGGTCGTCGCCTGCCGGTTCTGCGGCGGCGAGCGCCTGCGATACGTCGGCGCGAAGAACGCGTGCTCGTTGCCGTGCCCTTCCTGCACGCGCGCGGGGCGTCGCGGCTCCCGGCCCGTGAACTACCCGTACCGGATCGGGATATCGCTCGACGTGCTATCCCACTTCGCCCTGAAACGGTACGTCGAAACGGCCGGGATCAGCCAGTCGGAGGCGGTGCGCCGCATCTTCCGCGCGGAGTGGGAACGGCAGGTGGACCAGGGCGTGGCGGACCCGCAGGCCGAGGCGCCGCCGCGTGAATCGCTGGTGGACGTGCGGGCCTACACGCTGCGCAAGCGGTTCATCGCCACCGGCGGCACCTTTCTGGAACCCCTCTACTATATCGAGCGCTCCATCGCCGTCTGTCTGGACGAGGCGGCGTGGAAGGGGCTGCTGCTGACGGCGTGGCTCCAGTTGATGACGCACCAGGAGGCGGCGCGCTGGTTGATCCGCGCCACGCAGCCGCCGTTGCCCGAAAAGGCGCCTCCGGGTTGAGAGCGCACGGGCGGGGGAGCGGGTGCCGGACTATACGGCCTTGGACGGCTGCTGGTGCAGGCCGCACTCGCGCTGGAGGCCGAAGAAGCGGGTCTCTTCCTCGGTCATGCCCTCGCCGAGGGGGCGCGTGGTGTGCACGTCGCCGATGGAGACGTAGCCGCGCTCCCAGAGCGGGTGGTACGGCAGGTCGTGCGCCTTCAGGTACTGGTGCACGTCGCGGTCCGTCCAGTCGATGATCGGGTGGACCTTGACCACGCCGTCCTGCTCGGCGAGGACGCCCAGGTGCCGGCGCGTGCTCGACTGCTGGCGGCGCAGGCCGGTGATCCACGCGCGCGCGTTCAGGTCCCGGAGCGCCCGCTGCATCGGCTCGACCTTGTTGATCTGGTTGTAGCGCGCGATGCCGTCGATGCCCTGCTCCCACAGTTTCCCGAAGCGCGCCTCCTGCCAGGCCGCGCTGAGCGGGCTCTGGTAGACGTGGAGATTGAGGCCGAGCCGCTCGGTCATCTCGTCCACGAACCGGTACGTTTCCGGGAACAGGTGCTGCGTGTCCAGCAGGATGACCGGGATCTCGGGCCACTGCCGCGTGACCAGGTGCAGGCAGACGGCCGCCTGCGCCCCGAAGCTGGAGCTGAGCACGAGGCCCGGCTTGAAGTGTTCGAGCGCGAACGCGACCCGCTCCTGCGCCGAAGCGTCGGCCAGCGTCGTGTTTACGGATTCGATGTCCATGGTCGTCGGTCGCGTTTCCACGCGCAGCTTCCTTCCTTACGCTTCCGCTCCGGCTTCGCGGAGCAGGTTGTCGAGGTCGAGTCGCCGCGTAAACATGGCGATCCCGCCGTCGTGCGTGCGCGGCCACTCCTCCTGCGGGCGGTCCCGGTACAGCTCCACGCCGTTGCCGTCGGGGTCGCGCAGGTACAGCGCCTCGCTGACGCCGTGGTCGCTGGCCCCGTCGAGCGGGACGCCGGCCTCGACGAGCCGGCGCAGGGCGTCGGCGAGCGCGGCGCGGGTCGGGTACAGGATCGCCGCGTGATACAGCCCGGTCGTTCCCGGCGGGGGCGGCGACCCGCCCCGGCTCTCCCAGGTGTTCAGCCCGATGTGGTGGTGGTAGCCCCCGGCCGAGATAAAGGCCGCTTCCGTTCCGTACCGCTGGGTCAGCGCGAAGCCGAGCACGCCGCAGTAGAAGGCGAGCGAGCGCTCCAGGTCGGCCACTTTGAGGTGGACGTGCCCGATGCGGACACCCGCGTCGATGGGGCGCGCCGTGGCGCTTTCTGTCATCGCTGCTTCCCCTCCTTTATACGCCGTCCACAGGCAGGCTTCCTTGTTCCGTTCCCGAAGAAAGCCCCGGGGCGGCCGACCACGCCTGTGTTATTGTAACAGAATCTGTTACAGGTTAGTTCCCTGAGGCAGCCTCGGGTAAGAGCGTGCCGCATGCGCCCGCCCTTGGGGCCGCGCGCAGGTTCTGCACGACCTGGGCGATCGTCGTTTCTCCCAGCCGCGCCTCCATCGCCTGCTGCGCCTCGCCGAAGACACGCTCCAGCGTCGCCTGGATGTTGGCCCCGACCGGGCAGCCGGCGTTCGGGCGCGGGTGGACGGCGAACAGTTCCGCGTCGTCCTCCACCGCCCGGTACACGTCCAGCAGGCGGATCTCGGCGGGCGGGCGGGCGAGGCGCGTGCCCGGCACGCCCTGCTGCGTCCGCACGAGCCCGGCGCGGCGCAGCATCCCGGTCACGTTCCGCACGACGACGGGGTTGACGCCGATGCTGCCGGCCATCTCGTCCGAGGTGTGCAGCGCCTGCTCCTCGTCCGTCCCGAGCAGCGAAAGGACGTGCACCGCGATGGCGAAGCGGCTCGCGACCCGCATGGTCCTGCCTCCTTGTAATTATTTTCCTTACAAGGGACCCCTCTGTCAACCCCGGTTCTGCAAGGCGCGTTTTTCGGCTATCCGGGAGGGAATCGGCCGACCGGCGAGTGAAACCGACCTCATGGACGAGATCGAGATCGAAGCGTACGACCCGCGCTGGGTTGGCCGGTTCGACGAGGAGGCTGCACGCGTCCGCAAAACCCTGGACGCCGCGGGTCTTGTCGTCACCGCCGTCGAGCACTTCGGCAGCACGGCCGTACCGGGGTTGGCCGCGAAACCGGTCATCAACATGCTGGTCGGGGTGGGCTCGCTGGAGCAGGCCGTGCGGGTGGCGGTCCCGGCGCTGGCGGCGCTGGGGTACGCCTACTGGTACGACAACCCGAACCAGGCGCAGATGTTCTTCGTCAAGGGGCTGCCGCCGAACGGCCCGCGCACCCACCACATCCACATGGTCGAGCCGGACAGCGTGTTCTGGGAGCGCCTCCGGTTCCGGGACTACCTGCGCGCCCACCCGCAGGAGGCCGAACACTATGCCCGCCTCAAGCGCGACCTGGCCGAGCGGTTCCGCACCGACCGCGAGGCGTACACGGACGCCAAGGCCGCGTACATACGAGACATCATGCAGCGGGCAGTTCAGGCGGCCGCCCGCGAAGCGCCCTGAGACGCCGCCGGAGGTGATATGCAACGTATCCGATTGCTGCCCATCGATCACGCCCTTCTGACCGTGCTCGAACGGGGAGCCGACGCCTTCGAGGCCGCGTACGGCGCCGGCCTGGGGGAGATGCGGGAGACCACACTGGAAGTCGTCCGGCAGATGCTGGCCCTGCCGCCCACGTCCGACCCGCGCTGGGGCGGCTATCTCGCCGTCGATGAGCAGTCACGGGACGTCGTCGGCACGGGCGGGTTCAAAAGCGCGCCGACGCCGGAAGGGGAGGTCGAGATCGCCTACTTCACGTTCCCGCCGTTCGAGGGAAGGGGGTACGCCACGGCCTTGGCCTGCCGCCTGGTGGACCTGGCGTGGTCCTCCGGGCAGGTTTCGCGCGTCCTCGCACACACGCTCCCGGAGCCGAACGCTTCCGGGCGCGTGCTGACGAAAACGGGCCTGCGCCGGGCGGGCGACGCCTACGACCCGGAGGACGGGCACGTGTGGCGGTGGGTGGTGGAGCGGAGCCCGGGGCCGTAGCGGACGCGGCGCCCTACGGCGCGGGCGCGGGCGCGTCCAGCAGCGCCAGCGTTTCGGCCAGGGGGCGGATGCCAGTCGTGGCGCCGAGGGCCTGGACGCAGCAGGCGCCGACGGCGTTGGCGAAGCGCGCCGTGCGCTCCAGCGGCCAGCCGTGCAGCAGCCCGGTCAGGAAGCCGGCGGCCCAGGCGTCGCCCGCGCCCAGCGCGTCCACCGCTTGGGCGGGAAGGGCCGGGACCGTGAAGCGCGCGCCGCCGTTCGTGGCGACAAAGCAGCCCTTCTCGCCGAGCTTGACGCCCACGTTCTTCGCCCCGGCGTCCATGAGCCGGTCGGCGATGCGCGCGACATCGGTCTCGCCGGTCAGGCTGACGGCCTCCTCATACGAGGGCAGCGCCCAGTCGAGGTGGGGGAGCGCGGGGGCGAGCCCGTCCCAGCCGCGCGAGCGCGGGTTCATCACGGTGTCGAGCGTGGTTACCATGCCGCGCCGCTTCGCCTCGGCCAGCACGCACGCCACGCCCTCGCATTCGAGGGCGGGCAGGAGCTGCAGGCCGGCGACGTGGAGGATGCGCGCGCCCTCCAGGGCGTCCCAGGCCACGTCGCACGCCGCGTACGCGGCGTTCGCGCCGACGGCGTGCAGGAACGATCGCTCGGCGTCGCCGTGCACCACGACCATGGTGGCCGCCGTCGCCGCCGCCGGGTCGCGGACCAGGCCGCGCGTGTCCACACCCTCGCGCACGAGGTAGCCGGTGACGTGGTCGCCGAAGCCGTCCGTGCCGACCTTACCCAGCACCCCGACCCGCACGCCGAGCTTGGCGAGCGCCACCCCCGTGTTCGCGGCGCAGCCGCCGGTGTGCAGCTCGATGCGCTCCACGAGCGCGAGCGTGCCGCGCGCCGGCAGCGCGTCGATCGGCTTGCCGACCGTGTCGGCGACCAGGATCCCCAGGCAGGCGACGTCGATCACTTCTTCTTTTCCGGCGCGGGCAGGGGGATGGGCGGCGGGTTCGGGCCGTCGGGGGTGAACTCGCCCCGGTACAGCAGCAAGGTATCCACCGTCGACGGGCCGTCGGAGCGCACTTCCAGCGTGTGCCGCCCCTTGGCGACGGTGGCCGACCCGAGCCGCGTCCAGACCAGGCCGTCGGCGTACGCGCCGCCCCGCGTTTCGGGCGGCCCGTCCGCGGTGATCGGCTGGCCGTCGACCCGCAGCGTGAGGACCGCGCCGCGCGTCGTCGCCGCCCATACGGCATACGTGGCGGGCTCGACCGCGTCGAAGACGTACGTGGCGGTCGCCGGCACGCCGGGGGCGCGCTCGCCGACCGTGAGCACGCGCCCGCCGCCCGCGCCCGCGTGCTGTCGGGCCTCGTCGAAGGAATGGCCGGCGGCGGACTCCGCCTCCAGCCACAGGTACGGGCGCAGCGCCGTCCGCGCGGCGTCCACCATCTCCTGCAGCTCGCGCAGCGAGGGAAGCGGGTTGTCCTCCCGGTACTTGGCGCGGACGAACGCGAGCTTCTCGCCGAACAGCGCGGCCTCCACGCGGCCCTGTTTGCGCGCCAGCGCGACCAGCGCCTCCGCTTCGTCTGCGAGCTCGGGAAACGCCTCCAGCGGGACGGGCATCTGAGGCAGGTTGCGGATGCTGACCGGTTCCGGGCCGATGGTGAGGGTGAGGATTCCCCTGCGTTCCGAGGCGGTGGGATCGCTGACCCGCACGTCGGGAGCGGGGGGCGCGCCCTTGGCCCGCTTGGGCAGGCGCAGCTGGACGCGCCGCGTCGTGCCCCGCGGGTTCCACAGGTAGTAGACCGTTCCCGCCTCGGTCTCCAGGCCGTAGGCGCGGCCCGCCGGGCCGAAGTCGTACAGCGTCGCGGGTCGGTCGGTGGGGAGCCACCAGCCGCCGCCCGGCAGGGGGCGCAGCGACGCGACCGCGACCCCGCGCGGGTAGAACACCGCGCTGGGCTGGTGCTCGGCGAACCGCGCCGTCACGTCGAGCATCTTTTTATAGTCGCGGAGCCAGCCGAGCTGATCCGGCGCCTCCAGAAGGCTGAAGCGCTTCCGGGCCGGGTCCGCCAGCCGCAGGCCCTCGACGTAGAAACCCTTCGCGCCGATCTCGCGCAGCCAGTCCAGCTCACCGAACAGCGTGGCCCGCGACGGGTAGCCGATCTCGGGCTTCGCGCCGGCTTCGGTGTCCTGCGTGCCCGTGACGGGCAGCCACAGGGTCTTGGGCGCCTCGGCGGCCTGTGCGTAGGCGTACCCCGCCGACTGGGTCACCAGTTCCGGCCCGCGCCCGTACGCCTCGATGCCGACGCCGTCGAAGCCGCCCCGGGCCGGCAGCCCGGAGAACAGCGGCGAGTAGCCCCGGGTGCGGTAGACGACGGGGACGTCGGCCACTTCGCGCTTGAGCACGCCGGCCAGGGCGTTCATGTAGCCGCGCACCGACTCGACCTTGAACTGGGCAAGGTCGGCCCAGAAGCCCGAGCGCCGGGCGTCCGCCTTCAGGCGCTTGCCGCTCGCGCGGTCGTGGAACGCCTCGATGCCCTTGCCGCCGCCCCACAGCGGGACGAGCAGGGCCGCCGCCGCGATCTGTGTCAGGTCCCGCTCCGGCAGGCCCCAGGCGGTGTGCAGCCGGTCGACGTGTCCGTACTTGCGCTGCAGCCACGCGCCCCACTCGGTCTGGAAACCGGTCGTCGAGGGGACCAGCCGGTCGCCCGCCGCCTGCAGCGCCAGGTCCCGCCCGAGCGGGTCCACGAAGAAGCGGAACCCTTTCCCGAGCTTGACCTGCGCGAACAACTGCAGCAGTTCGTCGCGGTAGCCGTCGAAGCCGTCCCACAGGTTGGGCAGTCCGAGCCCGTTCTGCGGCACGTAGATGCGCTCGGGGACCAGAAAGACGACCAGATCGCCGGTACGCGGGGCCACGTTCACCCGCGCTCCGCCGTCCACCAGGGTGGCCTCCCCGGAATCGACCACGTCGCCGGCCGCGCTGACCGCCAGATACAGAGAGGACCCGACGTTGGGGATGGCGAAGCGCGCCTGGGTCCCGCCCCGCACGCCCGCCTGCCGGTAGGCCCCGGGCCGCACTTCGTACGCGATCAGCGGGTCGCGCGGCGCGTCGTTGATCGAGATGCCGTAGGTGAAACCCAGCGCGTCCAGCTGGTCCAGCAGCCGCTGGATGTGTTCCGGCTTCACGCCCGTCAGTCCGCCCGCCGCGGGCTGGACGTACAGGTCCGAAACGCCCCGCTCCTTCAGGACCGCCAGCGCCGACACGTCCGACGCCCAGTCCTGCTCGGTCGCCTGCGCCGCCCAGGAGCGCGCCTGGAACACGCCGCCCACGGGCAGGAACGGCGCCCCGTCCCAGATCAGCGCGTGGGCGTTGTTGATCGTCCACG
>CADCTO010000225.1 GCA_902805585.1 uncultured Armatimonadota bacterium
GCGGCGCCGGGCTGATGAGAATATTGCCCGCCTGCGCGGGCGCCGGAGGGAAACCGGGGAGCCATCGTACCCCGGAGGACGGGCCGCCGCTTCCGGCGCCCGCGCAGGCGGGCAATATTCTCATCAGCCCGGGCTTCAGGCCGGGGCAGCCTCTTTGCCCCGGGCGGTCTCTCTGCCCCGGCCCGCGCCTACCACGTCCTGCATACCTTCCCATTCCTTCCAGATGTCGGTCATGCATTCCCAATGGTAGTGCTCATGATCGACGTGGCTCAGGCGGAAGAAGATGGCGTAGCGGATGTTCGGCGACGCGTTGCCCGCGATGCCGTGCGCGAGCTGGTAGTGGACCAGCGCGGCGTCGCCCGCGCGGCCGAGGAACTGCTCGGGTTGGGGCAGATCGACTTTGGGCATGCCTTCCAGGAGTGACTGAGGGCCGCGCTCGCGGAAATAGCGCTCGTAAATGCGGTGCGTGCCGGGCCAGACCGTGAAGTTGCCCGCGTACGGGTCCGGCAGGTCCGACAGGAACACGCCGACGAGGGCCGTGAAGTTGGCGATGGTGCCTTCCTTGACGCCGTTGGTCGGCGAGTACATCCCGTCGATGTGCGGGCCGGGCTCGCGCGGCGGGTCCATCGACGGGAACCGGAGCGCGATCTGCCCACTCCCCACGGGCTTGATCTTGCCCACGCCGATCACGGACTCGGCGAGACTCTTGATCGGCGTGGCGTTATACAGGTCGGTGATGACGGGCTCCTTACCCAGCCCGGGGCAGTACGTCTGGGCCCGGTACTTGGTCAGCTCGTTCGGGTCCATGCCGTTCTGCCCGAGATACGCGTTGATGGCCCGCCGGGCGTGGCCCACCATCTCCGGCGGCACGACGCCCGGTAGCTTGACGTACCCTTCGCTAAAGAACGCTTGCTTTTGCTCCTGTGTCAGTTCCATGCTTGTCTTTCTGCCCCTCCCCCGTCCCCTCCCCTCGGAAGGGAGGGGTGAATCCGATTATAACGGGGCGACGGGTGAACCGTGCCGCCCAGAAACGCGCGCCTCACCCCTCCCTTCCGAGGGGAGGGGACGGGGGAGGGGCCGGCCGCTTGCGGTGCCAATCCGTCGCCCGCTGGAAATGCTCGGCGACGTCCAAGACGGCGCGCTCGTCGCCCGCCGCGGCATTGATCTGCAGGCCGATAGGAAGGTTACCCGCTCCGAAGCCAATCGGAACGCTGATGCCGGGCAGGCCGCACAGGTTGGCGATGCCGCTGATGCCGCCGCCGCCCTTGAAGTATGTGTTGAAGTTGATATCGACCGGCGGGGCGACCTGCAGGAACGTCGGGGCGACGAGCACGTCGAAGTCCGCGAACAGGGTGTTCATCGCCCGGCCGCATGTGGTTCGTAGCTGCAACGCGCGCAGGTAGTCCGTGCCGGGCAGCACGAGTCCAGCGAGCAGACCCGCCTGCTGCTCCTTGTCGATGAGGGCGCGGTACGCGCCGGAGCGGAGCAGGTCGGCGAACGAGGCCGCCCCCTCGACCGTGATGATGAGGTTCGCCGCTTGGCTGGACGGCAGGTCCGGGAGCCTGGTGTCGCCGACCCGCATGCCCAGCTTTTTGAGGACGGACACGGCGTCCCGGAACGCCCGCTCCACGTCAGGCTCGCTGTTTCTGGCGTAGTCCTCCGGCAGCACGCCGACGCGCAGATCGCCGGGCCTGCGGGGGGCGCGCCCGAGTTGCAGCCGGGGCAGGAGCGCGGTGGAGGGGTCGCCGGGGTCCGGCCCGGACAGCGCCTTCAGGAGGGTGCGGCAGTCGCGCGCGCTGTGGGACATGGGGCCGATCTTGTCCATGGTCCACGACAGGGCCATCGCCCCGGTGCGGGGGATGCGGCCGTACGTGGGGCGCAGGCCGGTCACGGAGCAGAAGGCGGACGGGCAGAAGATCGAGCCCCAGGTCTCCGACCCGATGGCGAACGGCAGAAGCCCGCCGCCCACCACAGCCCCCGACCCGGACGACGAACCGCCCGCCCAGCGGGCCGGGTCCCACGGGTTGCGCATCGGCCCGTGCAGCGAGGCCAGGCCGCTCGTGTAGCCCCCGCCGCCGGCCAGCTCCACCATCGACAGCTTCGCGGCCAGCACCGCGCCCGCCTCGCGCAGCCGCCGGACGACCACGGCGTCCATCTCGGGCGTGCGGCCCTTGTGGGCGGGCGAGCCGTACTGGGTCGGGGTGCCGGCGGTGTCGAGCAGGTCCTTGGCGCCGTAGGGGATGCCGTGCAGCGGCCCCCGGTCGCGCCCCGCGCGAAGCTCCCGGTCGGCCCGGGCGGCCTCTTTCAGGGCACTGTCCCGCATCAGGGTGGCGACCGCGTTGAGAGTAACGCCGCGCGTCTCCAGTTTCCGGAGCGCCGTTTCGGTCAACTCTGCCGACGAGACGCGGCGGGCGCGCAGGGCCTTGCCGATCTCGTCCAGGGTCCCCGCCGCGAGCAGGTCCTCCGGGATCGCCGGTGTCACGCCTTCCGCACCTTCCGGTCGGCGGGCGGCGTGTCCGGGAAAAGAGGCGCCCAGGTCGAGGAAAGTTCCGCGCCCTCGGGTACCGGCGCCTGGCGCAGGGCCTTGAGGACGCCGCCCATGCCGCGAATCTGCTCGCGGACCCGCTTCCGCTCCGCCTCGGTCAGTCCGCCCTCCACCTGGGCGGCGACCTCGTCCACTAGCCGGTCGAAAGCGGCGTCCTCGGGTTTGGCGGCGGGCATCGGGTTCTCCTCGGCGGGCGCGCAGGATGACGCCAGCACCGCACTTGCGGTCGCCAGGGCCGCCTTGCGATGGAAGGTCCGGCGCGTCATCCGTTGGCTGTCCTTGCTTTCCGCCATGGCATCGTTCCTCATCCCGCTCCGGCGAACTGTCGCTCCAGCTCGGCCTCGAAGACGTTGACCGTGATGGCGTCGATGATGGTGAAGCGCAGGTCCCGCGGGGCGTCGTCGGGGTGTTCGGCGGCCCAGTTCGTCACCGCCTCGACCATGACGCGGGCGCAGCGGTCCTTGGGGAAGCCGAAGATGCCCGACGAGACGGCGGGGAAGGCGATGCTGTCCAATGTGCGTTCGCGGGCGATCTCCAGGGAGGCCGTGCTCGCCGCGGCGAGCAGCAGGTCGTTCTTCTCCGGCGTGTTGCCGCGCCAGACCGGGCCGACGGCGTGGATCACGAAGCGCGCTGCCAGCGTCCCGGCGCCCGTGATCGCGGCGGAGCCGGTCGGGACTTTGCCGAGCCGGTCGCTCTCATCCTGGATGATCTGCCCGCCCCGGCGCAGGATCGCTCCGGCGACGCCGCCCCCGTGCACCAGGCCGACGTTGGCGGCGTTGACGATGGCGTCCACCGCTTCGTCGGTGATGTCGCCCTGCCGCAGGGACAGGAGGTGGCCCGACGGCAGCGTGGTTTGGAACCGCAGGACTGCGTTCATGGGTCTGGGATTCGGTGTGAGGCCGGGCACTACCTGCCGGCTCGCCCCCGCCACGGGCTCGGGCGGGGGCGCGATGCCTACAGTTTGTTCCGTGTCGCCATAGCGCGCCGCAGCATGGCCTCTTCCGTCGCGCGGCGGGCGATCTGCGTGGCGATAAGACCGTCCTGGCCCGTCGGCAGGTCGCCCCGCTCGCCGGTCTCCAGCGCGTGGGCGAAAGCGGCGTACATGCCCGCGAAGTTCTTCTCGTCGCTGCCGCCGGGGAACGACGTGCCGTGCGGATTGCGCACCTCCAGGTGCCAGCCGTCCCGGTCGAAGCGGATCAGGCCCTCGGTGCCGATCAGGTGGTACGAGAAGTGGCTGATGGGCTCGGCCGCCGTATGGCAGTACGAGAAGCTCATCTCGACCATCGTGTGCGCGCCGTTCTCGTGGTCCAGGTGCAGGTACATGTGGTCGGGCGCCTCGTAGTCCTCGACCCAGGCGCCGGCCCCCATCTGCCGCACCACCGGCGAGTCCAGCCACCAGCGGGCCAGGTCGATCTGGTGCACGCCGCAGTCCACCATCGGGCCGCCTTCGAGCATGCGCCCGACCCGGCGCGGGCTCTCGATGCGCTGCCCGTCGGGCGTCCACTCGTAGCGCCCGTGGAGGTTCCAGACGTAGACCAGCCGCAGCGAGCGCACGTCGCCGACCGCCCGGTGGGCGACCAGCCGCTTGATCGTCTGCGAGACGTGGCTGAAGCGGTAGCAGAAGCCGGTGAACAGCATCAGCCCGGCCCGGTCCATCACCCCGATCATCTCGTCGGCCTCGGCGTCGGTCATCGCGAGCGGCTTCTCGCACAAAACGTGCACGCCGTGCCGTGCCGCGTCCAAAACGTTCTGCCGGTGGCAGGGCGCGGGCGAGGTGACCACGACCGCGTCGAGCCCGGAGCTAAAGAACTCCCCGGTATCGGTGGTCCCGTGCGGGACGTGGAACTTCTCCTGCGCCTCGGCGAGCCGGGCCGGGTCGGGATCGTACAGAGTCACGAGCTGCAGTTCGGGCGTGGCGGCGATGGCCGGGAGGTGCCCGTACATCGCGACCATGCCGCAGCCCATCAGGCCTATCTTTTTCAAGTGTTTCTCTCCGTCGAAAGTATCGGACCCGCCCGGGGCGGGATGGTTTCATCCGGCAAGTGTCGTGCCGCCGTTTCTATAGACGGCGGCGCCCGGGATCCGTCCCGGGTATTTGAACGGGCCGCATCAGGCGGCGAGTTCCACCGTCTGGTACTCGCTCCGGCAGGGCGGCCCGTCGGTCACGCGCAGCGTCCGCGCATGAAGGTCCATGACCACGGACGTCACCGTGACGTACTGCTGCTCCGGCGGCGCGTCCGGCTCGGCGTGGCGGCACACCCCCATCGGGTGCTCGTCGTGGTCGCGCAGGCACTCCTCCGCGGCCTCGCGCGTGACGGGGCGCCGGGAATCGAGCAGCGCCCCCAGCCGGTCGTTGCGATGGCACGAGAAGACGCGGCGGGGGTTGGGCGGCTCTTCCACGCCGAGGGCGCGTGGGTCGAGGAAGTGGTTCGCGTGAACGAGGAGACCGTTTCGCGGGCGGAGGAGCGACACGGCGTCGGGCGCGGCTTCGATGTCCGCGGCGCGGCCGGGCGCCTGCGCGATGAGGAAATTGGTCGAGCAGGCCCGCGCTTCGTTCGTGACGACGCCGACGGCCTGGTCGAAGTCGCGCGCCCGGAGAATCTCGTAGCACCGGACGTGGAACGGGCGCGAAAGCCGCGCCCAGTCGTCGTCCGTCGTGGTCATGCCGTTGATGGCGAGCCCGACGCCCGCGCTGTTCAGTCCGATCTTCGCGCCGACGATTCCCGCCTCGGTAAAGGCCGCCGTTTGCAGCCCGTCCGCTTCGGTCGTGTGCAGGATCGCCCCGCGCACCTGCGGTATCCAGTCCCAGTTCTGGCCCAGCAGCAGGTGCCCGTCGGCGGAAGCCTCCGGCAGCACGGCGAACGCGGTGCAGCCGTCGACGGCGTCCGACGCCAGCGCGGTAGCGTTCTTGCCGAACTGGTAGTACAGGATCTCGTAGCGCACGTTCAGCGCCGCGATGTCACCGAACGCGGCTCCGGAGCCGTCCGCCACCCCGCGCAGGGCCGCGTGGTAGTCGGGGTTCTGGCCCGCGATCGCGTCGGCGTAGCGCGTCGACCACGCCAGGACCTGCGCGCGCGGCAGGCCGACCTCCCGCTCGAACCGCTCGAAATAGATCCGGAGGTTGCGCGCGATACGGTCCTTCAGCGCGCTGCCGTGCTGGAACCCCTGGTCGTAGGGGGAGCCGTGAAGATACAGGACGGGAAGACTCACGCTTACGTTTGTTTCCAAACGAGCGCCATATCAATCCAACCGACTTCGGAGATGGTGTGGGGCGCGACGTCGGGCGAGATGCCGCGCCGTTGAGGGGAGTCGTGGCCGGAGGGGCGGCGGCCTGTAAAACGCAGAGCGGGGGCGCCCGGGCCGGGGTCATGGCCGGGCGCCCCCGCCCGCCCCTTCCCGCGGTTCGAGAAGGGGCAGGTCCGTTAGAGGGGCCTAGTCAGGGTAGAACGCGACGGGCTCCCAGCTGGCGTCGCCGCCGTTCCACAGGAAGTTCTGGCCGGCGATGGACGGATTCGTGTTCAGCAGCCAGTAGTAGATCGCCCCGCGGTTCGGGTCGGTGTTCGTGCCGTTCCGGCGGAAGATCAGATCACCGACGCCGTCGCGGTTCAGGTCGGAGACCTTGATCGCGACCCACGCCCGGTCGCCGCCCTGCCACAGGAAGCCGCTTGTCCCGACGCTCGTGCCGTTGTTGGTCAGGAGCCAGAAAAAGACCGCCCCGCTCCCGGAGTCCTGCAGCAGGATGTCGGGCTGCGTATCGGCGTTCAGGTCCCTCGTGGCGACGATGCGCCAGGAAGTAGCCGGGTCCTCATCGCCGGTCGACAGGAAGCCGGCGGACATAATACTGGTCCCCCCGGCGTTCAGGAGCCAGTAGACTACCGCGTCCGAGCCGGCGTACTGGAAGAGCAGGTCGGGCGTGCCGTCACGGTTCAGGTCGGGCGTGCTCCTGACCGACCAGTTGGCGTCGCCGCCCTCCCACAGTAGGCCCCGCGCGGTCATCGTGGGCAGACCGCCCGCGGCGCCCAGCAGGATGTATTCGACCCCGCCGGTGTTCCTGTTCCGGCGCACCACGTCGAGCCTGCCATCCCGGTTCAGGTCGGGCGTGCCGACGACCTGCCAGGGCGCATCGATCCCGTCGTTGGCGTCTTCCGACGTCAAAAGGAAGCCGTGGGTCGCGATGCTCCTGCCGGTGTTGCTCAGTACCCAGTAGTAGAGGCCGCCGGTGTCCCTGTTGGCCACCAGGACGTCCCTCTGGCTCGTGCCGTTGAGGTCCGCGATCCGCACCGGGGCCCAGTCCGCGTCCCCCCCTCCGGTCAGGAAGCCGTCGGCGATGATCTGGGTGCCGTTGGTCATCCAGTAGTAGACGGCGCCGGAGTTCTCGTTGCGCAGGATCACGTCCGGCTTGCCGTCGCGGTTCAGGTCGACCGTGGAGATGACGCGCCACCCGGCGATGTTACCATTCCAGAGGAAGTTCTGGCCGATGATCTGGGTACCGTCGGTGAGCCAGTAGTACACCGTGCCGTTCTGGTTGTGCTGAAACAGGATGTCCAGATTGCCGTCACCGTTCAGGTCCGGCTCCTGCGACGTCTGGCGCGTCGAGGCGCTCTTGGTCGCCATCCGGGGAGCGCCTTTGCGCATCAGGGAAGTGCGAGACGTTGCGCGGAACGGTGACAGGTTGCCGCCCTGGCGGGGCGACATCGCGGCACCCGGGCCGATGCGGGCCGCGGGGGGAGAGAGCATGAAGTCCGGATTCACCCCGGCACGCGACGGCGCTGCGGCGGCGCCGCTCAAGACGGCGAGGGCGCTGAACGCCCCCGCGATGGTCCTCAAAGGAAACTGCATTGAGAACTCCTTTCGGTGGGTCGGTCGCTGACCATGTCCGGCCAGCGGTGGCCGGGTCGACAGAGACCAATTCCCAGTGTACCCATTTTCCCTGCAATTTTCGTACCGTCGGGTTCCGGCTGTGGGCGGAGGGCGCCCTTTTTCGCGGTCGGGTTTCCTCCCGCTCCCCTGCGGGGTGCGCACGCCGTGCGCACCCCGCTCCGGCCCCTTTCGGCTTTGTCCCCGTGCGGGTTCTAGAGGTCGTATCGGAAGGGCAGGAACGCGACGGGGAACCAGTCGCCGTCGCCGCCGGTCCACAGGAAGTTTTGGCCGGCGATGGACGGACCGGGGCCGAGCAGCCAGTAGTAGATCGCCCCGCGGTTCGGGTCGGGGACGAAGTCCGGGTCGAGCGGGTTCGGGTTTGTGTTCGTACCGCTCCTGCGGAAGATCAGGTCCCGGCGCCCGTCCCGGTTCAGGTCGTAGGTGAAGTAGGCGAGCCAGGCCGCGTCGCCGCCGGTCCAGAGGAAGCCGTTCTGGTCGATGGCGGTGCCGTTGCCCGTGAGCAGCCAGTAGTAGACGGCGCCGTTGTTCCTGTTCTGGAGCAGGACGTCGGGCCGGTTATCGTTGTTCAGGTCCGGCACGTCCACGATGTCCCAGAACGTTGAGGGGTCGTTGTCGCCCCCGTAAAAGAAGCCGTTGGCCCCGATGCTCCGGCCGCCGTTGGTCAGGTGCCAGTAGTAGATGGCGTTCGACGCGAAGTTCGTGAGCAGGATGTCGGGCGTGCCGTCCCGGTTCAGGTCGACGGTGCCGTCCACGAACCAGTTGGGGTCGCCGCCCGCCCAGATGGTGCCGGCTTCGGTGACGGCGACGCCGTTAAGGAACCGGTATTCGACGGCGCCGGTGATGTCGTTCTGGAGCAGCAGGTCGACCTTGTTGTCGCGGTTCAGGTCGGCGGGCGCGGTGACGAAGATGTCCGCGTTGCCGTCCCCGTTGGTGTCGGTGGGGCCGTAGACGAAGCCGTTCTGGCCGATGGCGGTGCCGTTGTTGGTGAGCAGCCAGTAGTAGACGGCTCCCGTGTCCTGGTTCTCCAGCAGGATGTCGGGCGTGCCGTTGCCGTTCAGGTCGCCAGAATAGATGGGCAGCCAGGCGGCCTCGGCCTCGCCTCCGCCGGCCCACAGGAAGCCCTGGCTGATGATTTGCGTCCCGTTGGTGAGCCAGTAGTAGATGGCGCCGGTGTCGAGGTTGCGCAGCAGCACGTCGGGCCTGCCGTCACGGTTCAGGTCGGGCGTGCCGAAGACGAACCAGCCGGCGATGTTTCCGCCCCACAGGAAGTTCTGTCCGGT
>CADCTO010000226.1 GCA_902805585.1 uncultured Armatimonadota bacterium
GCACAGGGAAGAGGGGGAGGGGGTTGGACGCTCGCCCTACCCTTCCCAACCCTCTGTGTCTCCGTGCCTCTGTGGTTCGATCCCTCCCCTTCACGAGCGCAGGACCTGCCAGACGAGCTGGGCGATGACGACATAAGCGTTGCCCAGGACGTCCTCCCGGAAAAAGCGCACGGGGCTGCCGGGGTCCCCCACGAAAGGGCGCAGCATCCAGCCCATCTGGATGCCGACGAAGGCGTACACCACCAGCCAGACCCGCAGCAGGACGCGATGGACGGGGTTGCGCGCGACGAGCAGGCGGTAGTGGCGGCGGAGCAGCCCCTGAGCGCCGACGCTGGCGGCGGCGAACATGAGCGCGTTGAAGAGGATCGCGGCGGCGTAATGCCCGGACGAGGCGTACCAGACGAGCGTGAACGGCGCGAGCGAGGCGAGCAGGATGGTCAGGCCGGCCTGCGTCGTCACCAGAGCGCGCAGCACGTCGCCGAAGTCTTCCCGCACGCCGAGCAGCGTGTTTAGCACGAAGAAGCTGGGCAAACTGAGGCCGAACGTGAGCAGGAGCAGCAGGGGGACCTTGACGGCCGAATACGCCACCTGGAGCGCGCGCCCGTCTTCGAGCCCGCCGAAGCCGCCCATGACCGCGCCGTAGAACAGGCCGAACAGGGTGACCAGGGCGAGGAGCCAGGCGAGGCTGTCCGATCGTGCGGCGTTTGCGACACGCTCGCCGCCCCGCAGCACGCGGTCCGCCCGCAGCCAGAATCCGTTCATAGGGGCGGGAGCGCCGCGTCAGGAGAACACGTTCCCCAGCGCCTGGAGAACGGCCTCGAAGAAGTTGCCGGTGCGTGGCCGGAACCACTGGAACGGCGCCCCGGGCGAGCCGATGAACGGACGCATCACCCAGCTCATCTGCGCGCCGACCAGCCCGAAGACGACCACCCAGAAGCGGAAAACGGTCATCACGTTCGAGCCGAAGACGCGCCCCTCCATCCGGTCCAGCGCGCCCGCCGGTTCCTGCGCGGCCGCTGGCGGCGGCGGGGCGGGCACGTCGCCCTCAGGAGGCGTGGCGAACACCTGGGGTGCCGCCGGCGGTGGCGGCTGGTCCAGCCCGTTCTGCGCGAGATCGAGCCGGTGCAGCGTGAGGAGCAAGAACTTCAGACCCAGGAAGCCCGCGACGGCAAACACCACGACGTTCAAAAGCTGCATGAACGGGTAGCTGGTCGTGCTCACCGAGAAGAAGGCGACGATCGGCCCGAACGAGGCGAGCACCGCGAGCATGACCGCCATCGAGGCGATCAGCAGCCGCAGCACGGACAGCAGCGACAGGCGCGACCCGACCAGCGCGTTGAACACGTACAGCGACGGGAACGTGATGATCAGGGTCAGGAAGAACAGGATCGGGACCTTGATGGCCGTCGCCAGCAGCTGCGCCCAGGACGGGCCGCCGCCCTTGAACAGCGCGAAACAGCCCATGCACACCCCGTACAGCATCCCCAGCCACAGGATGACCACGCTCAGCCCGCCGACGGGTATCTCGATGGTCCCCCGCCGGAGCGCCGACATCCGCGTCGCGTCGCCCCGCAGTATTCGGTCCAACTCCCGAACGAACTGAAGCATGGATGGCCGCCTTTGCTTATCCGCCGCCCGCCCCAGAGGGCTTCCGCCCGCCCGCTTTCATGTGGAGATCGGCGAACGTGAGATACTGCTCCCAATCGTACGCGGTGATGTCGTGCTTGCCGCGCCGCACGTGGTAGCCGATCACGCTGCGGACGGGCTGCTCCACGGCGGGCATGTCGTCGGCGGCGAGGCCCTCGGTCCCGAGCAGGCGGTACACGGGGGCGGCGTGTTTGGCTCCGAGGAACTCGCCGCGCGGGTCCGCCCACAGGTCTTCTTCCGCGCTGGCGACGTAGACCGGCCGGGGCGCCATCAGGGCGATGAGCTGGTGCTGGTCGACGGGCAGGTCGGCTTCCTTGCTGTTGTAGCGCTTGAAGTTGGCGCAGAACCAGTGCGGGAAGCTGGTGTTGATCCGCTCCACGGTCTCGCCGAACTGCCGGCGGGATAAGGCGGCGCCGCCGCAGCCCGAATCGTTGGAGACGACGAGCGCGAACCGCGGGTCCTGCGCCCCCGCCCACAGCGCGGCCTTCCCCAGGCGCGAGTGGCCCACGACGGCGACGCGCTTGGCGTCCAGGCCCGTGTCCGTTTCGATGTAGTCCACCGCCCGGCTCAGGCCCCAGGCCCACGCGCCGATGGCCCCCCACTCGTCCGGGGCGGGTTTCGTCTGCCCGGCCTTGTAGAAGAGCGGGTGGACGCCGTTCTTGAAGCCGTCGTCGAAGTCCGGGTCGAGGTCGCCGTAGTAGGCGGTTGCCAGCGCGTACCCCCGCTCCAGGAGCCGCTCGACGGGCCATCGGCTTGCCTGGACGCCGCGCGACGCCTCGGTGGCGCGGTTGTCCACGACCCCTTGCGCTGCATTCCCGCGCATCCATTGGCGCGAAAGCGTGATGCCGGGGTCCGGATGGATGGAGTGATTGCCGGAGAAGTTCAGGCCGAGGAAGACGGGGAACGGTCCGGGCCGCCCGTTCGGCAGGTAGAGGAGGAGGTCCATCTTCGGCCCGTCCTCCCGACCGTCGAAGAAGACCGTCACCTCCTTGCGGGTCGCTTTGCCGCCGAGCGCCGCCTTGTCCACGGAGCGGACCGCAAAGCGCATGCCGTCGGGCCTGCCGCCGGGCGTCTTGCCGTAGACGTGCTGCTCGAACAGCCGCAAAATCTCGGGCCGGCGGCGCTGCCGCCAGATCTCGGGCGTGTCCACCTTCCCGCCGCCTTCGAGCCGGAGCGGATCCGGCAGGGTGTAGGCGGGGACCTTCGTTTCGTCGTAGTTCGCCTCGGGCGGTTTCGTCTGCGCGCTGTTCACCTGCGTGACCTCCAAAAGGAACAAGATCGACAAAAGGGCGGGGACGCGCTTCGCTCTGGATGTAAACACGGAAGCCCTTTCTGGCCGCCGCGCGGGTCCGGCCTTTGCAGTCGGAGCGCCGCCGGCCAACGCATTTCCGGCCGATGCGTGCGTGTAAACTCGATATTCGCCTGCAGCGGGCGAGCCTCCTCCCGCGGCGCCGCCGCAGGCACGGAAAAGCGGCGCCCGCTCTGATAGGGATCAGGGCGGGCGCCGTTGTAAAACCGAAACACGTGCCGATAGCAGCGCGCGGAATCGAACCGCGGACCTGAGGGGTATGAATCCTCCGCTCTAACCAGCTGAGCTACGCTGCCACGAGATAAACGAGCCCGGGGGCCGCTTTCGCAACCCATTTATACCACAGCCACGAGGAATTGGCAACGGACGGGGCGCCACGAATGCTTTCTTGATGCCGACTGAACGGCATGGCCATCGGCGGCATCAAGCAGGGAAGCGTGCAGGCGGAGTGGAACAGATACAGCGCGATCACCCACCTTTCGGAGCCACACCGCCTTGAACATTGTCGCCATTGGTCTTCTTCTGGGCGCCGCCGCCGTCCTGCTCGCGCCGACCGGGATACGCGGCTTCTGGGTCGACGCCTTCAACCCGGGCATCAAGAGCAAGGCCGAGGTGGACGCGCTGGTCGGGCGGCTCCAGCGGGCGCGCTGCAACGCGGTCTTCGTGCAGGTGCGCAAGCGCGGTGACGCCTATTACCATTCCCGCTACGAGCCGCGCGCCCTGGACAACCGCGACGGCTGGGACCCGCTCCCCTACCTGATCGAGCGGGCGCACGCCGCCAGCCCACGCATCACGGTCCACGCGTGGATCAACGCCGCCGCGGTGGGTTCGCCCTCGGTCGACCCCGGCCACGTCCTGGCGAAGCACCCGTCCTGGCGGTCGGTGTCGGACACGGGCGAGGGCGACGACAAGGAGGCCGTCAAGATTGACCCGGGCGTTCCCGAAGCGGTCGAGTGGACGTACCGGGTGTACCTGGACGTTCTACGCTCCTATCCCGTGGACGGCATCCACTTCGACTTCATCCGCTATGGCGGCGCGCGCTGGGGCTACGCGCCCGCCTCGGTCGCCCGGTTCAACGCGCGGCACGGGCGCCAGGGCCAGCCCGCCTGGGACGATCCGCTGTGGCAGCAGTGGCGGCGCGACCAGGTGACCTCGCTGGTGCGCAAGGTCTACACGAACGCGGTCGCGGTGCGCCCCGGCGTCATCGTGTCCGCCGCCCTGATCTCGTGGGGCGACGGCCCGAGGGCGGAGGAGGACTGGGCCAAATCTTCCGCCTACAGCGCCGTGTACCAGGACTGGAACGCGTGGCTCCAGGAGGGCATCCTCGACCTGGCCTGCCCGATGACGTATTTCCGGGCCGAGCGGCACCGGACGTTCCAGGAGAACTGGGCCGAATGGATCAAGGAGCACCAGTTCGGCCGCGCCGCGACCGTCGCCGTGGGCACCTGGCTCAACCCGGTCCCGGACAACCTGGAGCTGATCCGCATCAACCAGGCCCCGAGCAAGTCCGGGAAGGGCGCGGCGGGGACGCTGCTCTACTCGTACCGGGGCACGAACGCTATCCCCGGCCCTGCGGGCGGCCCACCTGGTACGGACGCCTACAACGAAGCGGCGTATGACGCCTACGGGCAGGCGCTCGGCGAGCCGGTCGCTTTCCCCGAACTGCCCTGGAAAGCAAAGCCGACGCGGGGCCACGTCAAAGGCAGCGTCCTCGCGGGCACCGGGCTGGCGTGGGCGGACGGTGCGGAGGTGCGCATCGAGGGGAACGGGGTGCAGCGCACCCAGACCGCGGGCGGCACCGGCTTCTACGCCTTCGCCGATCTGGCGCCGGGCGCCTACACCGTCACCGCCGCCTACCAGGGCGAGACGAGCGCGCCCCGCGCCGTCGAGGTCGCGGCCGGCAAGGTCGCCTCCGCGGACTTCCTGATGGCGAGCGGCGACCTGCCCCCGGCCCGCCCGGTGCGGGGCATCGGCAGGGAGAAGCACGGCGCGCGCGTGCTGCTGGAGGACCGCACGGTGACGGTGGGAACGGGGACGCTCGGCGGCGGGCGCTTCTTCCTGGCGGACCGCTTCGGCGGACCGGCCGTCGCGGTGCAGGCGCCGGCGAACCTGATCCTGCCCCTCGTGCCCGGTGACCTGGTCACGCTGACGGCGACGACGCGCTACGAGAACGGGCAGAAGCTGCTCGTGGCCGACGCCGTGCAGGTGGTGGGGGCTGTCCCGGTGAAGTAGGCGGCACTAACGAACGAGGAGCCTGTCATGTCCGTGCCCTTCGACGAGAGCGCCATCCCCGGCCGCCACACGATCACGTACCGGATCCGCGATTCGCACCGGGGTTTCCCCGTGCGCGACGTGGACGTGCTGGCGACGCCGGAGGAGATCCGGGCGCTGGTGCGCGACGGCTTCCTCGTTCGCGAGCGGCTGCTGCCGATGGCAGAAGTGGAGCGGCTTCGCGCGGCGCTGGACGAGACCATGGCGCGCGACGACCGGCTGGAGACGAAGGGCGGCAAGGCGTTCGGCGGCGTCTTCATCCGCCACCTGATGGACAAACACCCCGCCTTCCTGGAGATGCGGGACTTTCCGCCCACGCTGTCGGTCGCGCGGGCCGTCTTCGGCCCGTCGGTCCAGGTGCGCGGCTTCACCGGGCGCGTCTGCTACCCCGACGACCCGAACCAGGAGACGGAGTGGCATTTCCACCAGCGCGTCGTCCCGGACCCCCTCCCGCCGTCGTTCGCGCCGCCGCAGACGCTGGACGTTCTGCTCTATCTGGACGACATCGACGACCGGAACGGCCCGCTCTGCGTCGTCCCGGGCTCCCACACGTGGACCGGCCGGGACCTGGACCGGAACGAGTTCGACGACAAGCCCGGCCAGGTCGTGCTCCGCCTGCCGGCCGGGAGCTGCGTGCTCGCCTACGGCAGCCTGTGGCACCGCGCCCTGCCCACCCGGCCCGGCGGGACGCTGCGGCGGCTGCTCCTCTTCGGCTACGGCCCTGCCTGGATGAAACCTTCCATCTACGGCGAGCGACCCAAGGACGGGCTGACCGCCCGGCTGCTCCAGAGCCCGGACGCGGACGAGGAGACCCGGGAACTGCTCGGCGTCTCCGGCTACATGTAGGGCAGGTGGAACTGCTCGGTCGTGCGCTCGTGACAGCGGCGGCAGCGGGCCTCGTAGTGCTCCTGCGCGCCGACCAGGATGGTGGGGGCCGAATCGGGGGCGGGCCGGCCGTTAATGAGGCGCTGCGACCGGGAAGCGTCCATGCCGCAACGCGCGCAGATGGCCCGCAGCTTCACCACCTCGTCGGCCACGGCCAGGAGCGCCGGCATCGGGCCGAACGGACAGCCCCGGAAGTCCATGTCCAGCCCCGCCGCGACCACCTGATGGCCCCGGTCGGCAAGCCGCTGGCACACGTCCACGATGCCCGGGTCGAAGAACTGCGCCTCTTCCACGGCGATCAGGTCCGTCGCCGCAAGCGCCTTCGCCCATAGTTCCTCGCTGCCGGCGATGGCGACCGCCTCGTGGAGCACGCCGTTGTGCGAGCGGATGGCGGTGTGATCGCTCCGCGTGTCCAGGCCGGGCTTGAACACCTGCGCGGTCCGGCGGGCGTAGAGGGCGCGGCGCACGCGGCGGATCAGCTCTTCGGTCTTGCCGGAAAACATCGAGCCCGTGATCACGGTAAGAGAGCCCGGCGATGGGGCGGGAAGCGGGTCCTGGGGAGGCGTCATGCGGTCCATTATAAGAGCCGGGCAGGGCGGCGTCAAGAAGGCGCGCCGTCCCACCGCGCTCCCGATCCGCCGCCCCCAGCCTCCCGTCCTGCGGCATCCACACCGCGCGGGGGGCGACTACTTCGCCGTCGGGAACCAGGTAGTCTGGGATGTGGACGTGCGGCAGCGATGTGGCAGACGGAGAACCCGCCGTGCCGGGCTGGTCCCTGCCCGTGGACGACCTGTTCCCCTAGCCGTGCGGCCCGATAAAGCAACCGATCAAAGCGTCGGGCCGAACGCGCGGCGGGCGTCAAGCGCTCCGCTGGCCGATGCGCGGCAAGATGCCCCCCCGCGCGCGTTATACCGTGTGCGGTACAATGTGGGCAGTCGCTGCACGGCCTGACACAGAGGTATGCCGCTGACGCGTATCTCGTCGTAGAGCCGGCGATGGCGTCAAACGCGCGTCTCTGACGGTCGCTGTCAGCGGCGGGTAAACGTGACGTAAAACGCGTCCCACAGTCGGGATATGCGCCGCGCGGTGCATAATACATGCGGTGCATAACACATGTTGGGCCGCAGCCGCTTGGCGAAAGCCATAGTTCCGGGCGAAGTGCACTGGGAAGAGTCCGATGAGATACAAAGCCGCCTGCCTTATGCTCGGAGCCGTCGTAGCCCCGTTCCTAACGATCTCGGCTTACCTCTACTTCTCGCGGTGGCCGACGCGCTGGTTCACAGCCACGAGCGATTACATAGGGCTGGGCCTGAGCGTCGCTGCGGGCATGGCGTTCTTGCTCCGTCTGCCCGTCTTGGTCCGGTGGCGCGCTCTGGCTGCGGTCGTGTACCTGCCCACTATCGGAGCCGCGCTCGTTTTCTATAGCCTGATGTTCGTCGGCGCGGTCTTCAACGACTGGCTGTAGTCCGACGACGACGAAGGCGCGGCGGCCCGACCCACGCTTGCACCGCACGCCAGAGCAGCCCTTAGTTGTTGCCGGGCTTCGCCGGCGCTCGCCTGCGCTACGGCCCGTCTGCTCGCGCCGGTGAAGCGTGCCGTTGGGCCGCGGTGTAACCCGGAGCCTGGGCTGAGTGTCAACGCAACGTGTCAAGCACCGGCATGAATAACCGAGACCGGAAACGTTTACTCCCCCCGACCGACCGGGAGTTGTACGCGCAAGAGACGGAACGCTGGCTGGCGGTCAGCCGCGACCTGGGGGGCTTCGGGCGCTTCGCCCCGCGGGAGCCGCGGCGCAACCGCGAGGAGCGGCGGCAGGGGCGGCCGTCGCGCAGAGAGGCCGCTCGCCAGTCGCAGAAGCGGCAACGGGAGGCGCGGGAGAGGCCATCCGTCTACGCCCTGTTCCTGCTCGCCGTCCCGGGCGCGATGCTCCTCGCGTACTGGGCCTGGTTGCTCCGAGCGAGGTAGACGCGTGCCTGCCCAACAAAGCCCTGCACCGGACGCGAACGCAGCCGATTCCTGTCGGCCTTGGAAGCCTCCAGCCGTTCGGGGTCAGCATCTTCGCGCCGGTGAAGCGTGCCGTTGGACGTGCCGCAAAAGGCGGACGCGACCCTGATTCCACGCCGTTTTTCATCGACGCGGCGCCGACAATGGTCGTCCGGGCATCGACAGCGGCGGCTGCCCATCGGTAAGCGTCGGCGCCCCGTTTTCCGTTGACGATGGCCGGAAGGCCGCGGTGCGCGAGAACAAGCCCAACCCGTGGAGCGAGACCGGCCAGGCCCGGTGGCCCGCCACGGGCCCGACCGTGGTCACGGAGGCCGTGGCCGTAGGCGCGGAGGAGCCGGCGCTGAAGATGGCGGCGTAAGCGGCCCTCACCCCCTGCCCCTCTCCCCTGCTCCCGGCTGCCGCCGGGGGGAGAGGGGTGCCTGTCGCGATACCGACTGCGGCTGCGCGCGGCCCCGCGCACTCCTAGGTCCCCTCGCGCGAAGCGGAAGTCGAGCCTGCCCCAGGCA
Source organism: uncultured Armatimonadota bacterium (assembly GCA_902805585.1). Lineage (GTDB taxonomy): Bacteria > Armatimonadota > Armatimonadia > Armatimonadales > Armatimonadaceae > CADCTO01. Next base: position 8,623 of record CADCTO010000226.1, read on the forward strand.
CCCCTCTCCCCCCGGCGGCAGCCGGGAGCAGGGGAGAGTGGCAGGGAGATCGGAAGAGCACAC
>CADCTO010000227.1:0-5563 GCA_902805585.1 uncultured Armatimonadota bacterium
GCGCGCGGATCGCGACGGCCGACACCTTCTTCATCGCCAGCGCCGTGCCGGGCGGGGGCGCCGATGCCTCGCACCGCGGCGGCAACCCGGGCTTCGTCCGTGTGCGGGATGCGGCGACCCTGGAGTGGCCCGATTACTCGGGCAACACGATGTTCAACACCCTGGGCAACATCACGGTCAACCCGAACGCCGGCCTCCTGTTCCTCGATTTCGAGAGCGGAGACACGCTGCAGCTGACGGGGCAGGCGACGGTGGTGTGGGAGCCGGAGCGGGCGGCAAAACACCCCGGCGCGGAGCGGGTGGTGGAGTTCCATGTCGAACAGGCAGTCCAGGTCGCCCGCGCCGTCCCGCTGCGCTTCCGCTTCCTGCAGTACTCGCGCTTCAACCCGGTCTGATGCGGTGTGACGATCAATCCGCCGGAGCGGGAGGTGGTTCGGGAAGATATTCGCCCACAAGCGCCAGGTTCTGGATCGCCGCCAGGCTCCACTGCGAGGCGGCGTTCGTGGACATCCCGAACCCCTCGTCCACCGGGTTGAGCACGGCGGGGCCTTCGATGCGGCGCGTGGTCAGGTCCGCGCGGACGCCCAGACCGGCGTTTCCGCCGTAGAACTCGCGCCATGCCCGCTCGGCCAGGCGCCGGTCCTTCTTCGCACGCGCGGCATAGGCGGTAAGCCGCGAGTGGGATTCGCCCAGGTTGTAGCCGCGCCGGCCCGGCTGCCCCGTCAGGCGCTCCTTCTCCTCCGGCGGCGCGTTGTAATACTCGCAGTACAGCAGCCACGCCTGCTCGTACTCCGGCACCTCCAGCAGCGACAGCAGTTCCGCGTTGATCTCGACCGCGCCGAACACGGCGTTCAGGTGCGAGATGCGGATGGCGTCGCCCGGACCGGAGAAGCGGCCGGTATCCACGTCGTAGGCGGCCCCGCCCGCCAACCAGCCGCGCGGAAGGGCGGCGATGGACCGCATCCCGGCCAGTATCCGGTCGCGCCACCGGGTATCCCCGGTGCGCTCCCACTCGGTCAGCCAGGCCGCCGCGAAAGAGCACCAGTCGGTCCCGAAGCTGGCGTGCGCGGGGTGTGGGGAGTGCGGATCGGGCGGGGCGTCCGCCTCACGCCCCCGTGACGCCGCGAGCTTGCGCCCGATCCGGATCTTCGTGAGCTGCCGGTCGGAGTCCAGCAGCTCGCGCATCAGGTCGCCCGTGCGCTCGTCGGCGGTGAGATAGTAGAAGATGCGCCGGTAGGCCGCCGTGCTCACGCGCGGCTGCTTGGAGCTGTCGCCCCAGTGCTGCACATTGTGGCGCGAGCCGAAGCCCTTGAAGCGGCCCAGGTGGTGGACATCCACCTCGCCGGTGTGGCGGGTCATGGCTTCGGCCAGGCGGAAGAGGTCGGCGCGGCCGGTCCGGAGGTACGAATACCAGAGCCACAGGTCCGGCGACAGCTCCGAGTTGGCCCAGGCGAAGCCGCCCACGTCGTAGCGCCACTCGTGGCGATCCGGGTCGTAGCTGTGCATGAAGTCGCCGTAGTCCCAGAAGCCGTACCAGCGCCGCTGCTCGATCTGCTTCTGGAACAGGGCGATCAGGTAGTCGAGCCGGTCTTCGATCTGCCGCTTCGCGGGCGTGGAACGGTCCGGCAGCCCCCAGGCCGGACCGAAGACGCCCGCCGCCAGAAGGTGAGCGGGGGCGCACACGAGCCGGGGCGGGTTGCGCACCGCCTCCGCGAACGCCGCGAGCCGCCCGCGCGCGGGCGTCGCGTCCAGCGCCCACAGGGTCATCTCGCTGGTGCGCGCGACCCCGTGCGGCGTCCCCCATCCCTTCTCGAAATCCTCATAGGTGATCTCCAGCCCCTGCAACTCCTCGGCGTGGCTCTCCATGCCCATGCCGTCGTGGTAGAAGCGCAGGTCCATCGCGGGTGCGTCCGGCGACCAGAGCCACAGGGTGACTTCCGCGCTCTCGCCCGCCGCCCCGCGGATGTCCAGCTGCGTCGGGTGCCGCTGCCAGAAGTCGCGCAGGCCGAAGGCGACCCCGCCGCCGCGCGCGCCGCCGAGATAGCCCAGGCCCGCCGCGCGCCGTCCGGCGGCGGCCTTCACCCATCCCCGGCCCGGCTCGGTGCGCTTGCGTATCTGGAACCCGTCGGCGGTCGGCTGGGTAAGGGTGAAGTCGCCCCACGCGGGGATGAGTTCGAGGCGCGTCCGTACGCTGTCGGGGAACCCGTCGGCGGGAGGCGTGGCCCGGCCCTCCGTCTGTGCTTCCCGCACTTCCCGACCGGGATCGCGGCGCAGCCCGGTGAGGCCGCGCACGGCTTCCGCCCACAGGCCGCTGCCCTCCCCGGCGAACCGCACGTGGCGGTCATGCAAAGGGTCGCGCATCGGCACGTCAAAGCGGACGCCCAGACCCCGCAGGAAATCCCGGTTCTCGTCCCCGTCGAAGATGAAGGTGTGGACGATCTGGACGGCGTCGCCTCCCGCATAGAAGTAGAGCCGGACGGTGAACGGGAGCCATGCGCGCACGGCGCCGCCTTCCCCGGCGCCGCGGTGCAGTCCTTCCAGACGGATCACCGCCCGCACGGGGCCTCGCTGTTCCAGCGCCGCGCGCTTCACCTCGCCGGCGAACCGCTCCTGCCGGACCACCGCGGCGCCCCCGTCCTCCTCCGCCTCCGGCGCGTCCTGCCGCAGGCAAACCAGGCAACCGTTGAGGGCCACGGCCCGCCCGCCGCGCTCGATGACGCCGAACAGGGTTTCCCCGCGCTTCGAGACGCGGCACTTGACGAGCCCGGTATCCACGTCGATGAAATCGGCGGTTTCGCGCGCGGTGACGATCGCCGGCTGCGCTTCCGGGGTCTCCGGCGCCCTGGTGGCTGTGCCGCCGGGCGTCAGGACAAGCCGTTCCGCAAGCCCGGAGTTTGGCCCGATGGCGTGGCCGGTCCACTTGAGGGAGCCGTCCGGCCAGTACGCCAGCGGCCACGTTTGCAGCGGCAGCGCCTCGCCGCTCGCCGTAGACCGGAGCGTAAAGGGCGCGCCGGGCCGGACCGTGCCGCGCGGCCAGGGCGTCCCCCAGGCGGCGCCCGTGATGAGCGGCGGCGCGGCGTCGTCCAGCCAATGCAGCTCTGCGGGGACGGCGGCCCCGGCAGGCGAGGCGTTGGCCTTGCCCGCCCCGGCGGCGGCGGCGGTAGCGGCGGCGGCGGCGGCAGCGGTCTTCACAAACGACCTCCGTGTCAGGCGGAAAGATGTCATCGGCGATGCCTGGTTCCTATTCGGTCCGGCTGGCTTCCGTCAGTCACCCAGCGGCCTTTCCACCGTTCGCTGGGCGTCGTCCGGCACGCCGAAGCTCGCGACCGGATCGGGGCGGCTCGGGTCGAAGCCCGCGAAGTCGTCGGCGATATGCCTGGCCAGGCCCAGTTTGTTCCGCCGGATCCCTTCCACGACACACTTGGCGAGTTCATAGCTGCCGTAACCGCCGTGGTGGGTGCGGTCATACCGGTCCTCGCCGGTCCGGGCGAAGAGGGCCAGGGACGGCTCCGGACCCAGAGCCTCGTAGAGGCTCTTGCTCATGGCGGAGAGGTCGATGACCGGCACGTTGTTCTCCCTGCCGGCCTGGCGCACCGCATCCGGGTACTCCATAAGGCTGTTCGTCACCGTATTGCCGACGAACCGGTGCCGATGCATGGGCGTGACAAACACGGGGGTGCCCCGCCGCTTTCGCGTCTCGTCCGCGACCTGCTTGAGGGCGCTTCGGTAACGGCTCAGGGCGTCGGGACGGCGGGACTTCATGTCGTTGTGCCCGTACTGGACGAGGACGTAATCGCCGGGTTTCATCAGGCTGTAGACCTTGTCCATCCGCCGGGCTCCCAGAGAGCTTTCCAGAGACTCCCCGGACTGCGCGTGGTTGGCGACCGCCACTTCCGGCTTGAAGAAGCGTGGCAGCATCTGTCCCCAGCTGCTGAAGGGCGCCCGGGGCTGATCGCAGACGGTGGAGTCCCCCAGGAGGAATACGGTCGGCAGATCGTCCGCCCGCGTGATCTCGACCGCACAGACGCAGGGGCGCGCATCGCCGAACTCCAGGGTCAGCCGCTCGTCCCATGCCCGTATCTCGTCGGTCTTCTCGCGGCCCTTCAACCGCACCTCGCCGCCGCCGGCGATTTCCGGCCGGCGGACATTGACCACGAACGTCCGGGCCACGGCCTTCCCGGAAGCCGTCCGTACTTTCTCCAGCATCAGGCGGCGCAGCTCCGCTCTGACGGTGGTGATCGACGTTCCCCTGGGATCGCCGAGGAGGACCGTCACCCGGTAGTTGCCCTCGGGAACGGCGACCGAAAAGAAGAAAGGCCTGTCGCTGGTGCAGAAGTCCCCGCGCAAAGCGTCGGGGCCGCCCCGGTCTGCCGCCGAGACCGCCGCTCCGGGCTCGAACCCGTAGCCACGTTCTGCGGAATAAACGGTGGCCGGCAGAACGGCGGTATAGCCGGGCTGCACTTTACCCGGTCCGAAATCGAAGCGGAACATCGCTTTCTCCGGCGCCGCCAACGCCCGCGGCGCTCCCGCGAACATGCCCAGAACCATGCCCCCCAGGAGGGCCAACGGGGTGATCCGGGGCCGCGCCAGAGAACCGGCAAGCAGCGCGATGACGCGCATCGGGACCCCGTTCCGTCCGCATCACCCGGAATCCGGTAGTTGGGGTAGTATAGCATTCAGGACCCGGTAGTCGAGCAGCAGACCTGCGTAAATCATGCGACACATACCCGGCGCTCTTCGCCATCGGGCGCCAGGGCGAGGCGCGCGCGATCTGGCGCTCGGACGACCGGGGCGCGAACTGGGTCCGGCTGAACGACGAGCGGCACCAGTGGGGCACCCGCCTCCGCTGCGTCGCCGGCGACCCGCGCGTCTTCGGGCGGGTCTACATCGGCACCGACGGGCGCGGCATCCTCTACAGAGAACCGGCGCCCGCGCGCCGGAGGATTTCCCCATGACTCAGGGCCCGTTCACCGCGACGGCGGAATCGCTCAAGCAGTACCAAGCGCCCGACTGGTTCCGGGACGCCAAGTTCGGCATCTGGTCGCACTGGGGCCCGCAGGCCGTGCCGCGCCAGGGCGACTGGTATGCGCGCAACCTGTATCGCGAGGGCGAGCGGCAATACAAGCACCACCTCGCCACCTACGGGCACCCCTCCAGGCACGGCTACAAGGACATCATCCCGCTGTGGAAGGCCGAGAAGTGGCAGCCCGAGCAGCTCATGGCGCTGTATGCCCGGGCCGGCGCCCGTTACTTCGTGAGCATGGGCGTGCACCACGACAACTTCGACCTGTGGAACTCCCGATTCCACAAATGGAACGCCGTTCAGATGGGACCGCGCCGGGACGTGGTGGGTGAATGGAAGAAGGCGGCTCTGGAATACGGCCTGCGCTTCGGCGTCTCCGAGCACCTGGGCGCCAGCTACACCTGGTTCCAGTCCAGCCGCGGCGCGGACAAGGACGGGCCGTTCGCGGGCGTGCCCTACGATGGCGCCGACCCGCAGTATCAGGACCTGTATCATCCTCCCACGGCGGCCGACGACAAGGGATGGTATTCCAACGATCCC
>CADCTO010000227.1:5573-8616 GCA_902805585.1 uncultured Armatimonadota bacterium
GCATGTCGAGTGGACGCGCCGCATCCGGGACCTGGTGGACACCTACGAGCCCGATCTGCTTTACAGCGACGGCGGCATCCCCTTCGGGGAAGTCGGGCGCGGCATGATCGCGCACCTCTACAACGCCAGCATCCAGCGCCATGCGGGGCGCCTGGAAGCCGTTTACAACTACAAGAACATCGGCAGCGGCGAATACATCGAAGGCGCCGGCGTGCTCGATGTCGAACGCGGCGGTTTGCAGCACATCAGTCCGCTGCCGTGGCAGACCGACACCTCGATCGGCGACTGGTACTACAGCGACGACTACCGTTACAAAACGGCGGATCAGGTGATCCACATGCTGGCCGACATCGTGAGCAAGAACGGCAACCTCCTGCTCAACGTGGTGCAGTACGCCGACGGCAGCCTGCCGCCCGAATCGCAGGACTTCCTGGAGGCGATGGGCCGCTGGATGCCCGTCAACGGCGAGGCGATCTACGGCACGCGCCCCTGGACCGTCTTCGGAGAAGGCCCGACCCGGGTCAAAGCGGGGAACTTCAAAGAAGACTTCCCCTTCACCGCCAAAGACATCCGCTTCACCACCAAAAACGGCGATCTGTACGCCATCACGCTCGGCATCCCGACCGAGCCGGTCACCATCCAGGCGCTCTCGGCCGACTCTCCGCTGGTGAGCGGGCAGCCGACCCGGGTCACGCTCCTCGGCCACGCGGGCAAGCTCGAATGGACGCGCACGGCGGAGGGGCTAGCGGTCCGGCTGCCGCCGCAACTGCCGTCGCAGCACTCGCTCGGGTTCAAGATCAGCGGCCTGAAAACCGTCTCCGAAGTCGCGCCCGCGGTCCTGGCGGATTGGAACGACAGGCTGACAGGTTAGAGAGTGGCACGGAGCGTGAAGACATGAACCAGGTGCACGGGGCGCAGGCGCGAGTGGTCCCCTTCTCCCCCGCGTACGCCGCCGACTTCGAGGCGCTCGACCGGCAGTGGATCGAGCAGCACTTCGCCGCAGACTTCGCCCGCCGGGCGGAGGCCCGGACCCTGATGCTGATCTCGAACACCCGGCCGGGGCCAGCCGTGCGGCTGTACGCCAGGCACGGCTTCCGCGTGGTGCCTCTGCAGCAGGACAGCCACGGAAGACGGATCCGGGAGGGAAGCGTTTGATGGCCATAGGGATGCTGGCAGCCGGAACGGTCCTGTTCGGCTGTCTTGTCGGTAGCGGTGGCGCCCCGATGAGGGCAGTTGAAAGCGTGGGGAATGCCGGGATCGATGCCGCGAAGGCGCAGCTTCGCGAGAAACTCAAAGTGGCCGGGGATTATCCCGAGCAGAAATACAGCATCGCCAGTTGGACCGAGCTGCGCATGGCCATGGAGGCGGCTCGCCAGATCCATGACAGAGCCGCGGCGACACCAAGCGCGCTGCAGGCGGCCTCTGCCGGCCTGCAGAAAAAAATCGACGCGCTGGAAGAGCGAAAGGTCGTGCCGGCCCTCGGCCCGCGCATCGCCCTGAAGGCTTCGCTGTTCGCCACGGAGCGAAAGGGCCGCGTCAACAACGTGGCGCTCCTGTGGGCGTCGGCCGATCCTTGCGATTCTTTCGAGGTCCATCGGGCGGCCGGGAAGGGCGGGAACTTCACGAAACTCTACAGCGGGCAAGGCGCGTCCTTCAACGACTACGGCCTCAAAGAGGGCACCTATTCCTACAAGCTGGTGGCCCGTCGCGAGGGAAAGACCCTGACCTCAAACGTCGAGCGGATCACGACGATGGCCATGCCTGCCGGCGTCACGGAGTACTCGAACCAGACCGGGACCGGGGCCTCTCTGGGGGAGCCGTTGAAGGTGCGAGACACGTACTACCGGTTCGACGGCGAGCGCGACGGCAAAACGGTTACTTACACGGTAAAGACCTCCACCGACGGGAAGACCTGGAAGGACGGTCCCGTCGTGCTGGACCGAAGTAGCCACCCGGACCTCGACGACTTCAAGTTCGAGTCCGGCACCATCTTTTACGACAAGATCCGCGACCGGATCGTGTGGTGGTGCCACTGGGAGCGGTCCGGACCGAGCTACGCCCACGGACGCGCGTTTGTGGCTACGGCGAAACCGGGCGGGCGCTTCACGGTGCATCACATCTATAACCCGCTCGGGATCCAGGTCCGCGACATGAGCGTCTTCGTGGACGACGATCGTCAAGGGTACCTGGCGGCGGCTTCCAACGTCCCCGGGCAGGGCGCCAACGCCACGCTGTACCTCTTCAAACTGAACGCCGATTACACCGGCGTGACCGGCATCACCAACAAGGCGATGGAAGGCGAATACCGCGAGGCGCCTCACATCGTCAAGACCGGGGGCTTCTATTACCTCTTCTTCTCGCAGGCAGCCGGCTGGTATCCGAGCCGCGCGGGCTACGTGTCCGCCAGAACGCTCGACGGCCGCTGGAGTGATGTGCGGTATGTCGGCAACTCCTCCACGTTTTCGGCCCAGTCCGGAGGGATCATCGACTACGGACGCGACGGCGACCCGTACGTTCCCGTCATGCTGGCGAATCGCTGGATCCGCGGGGAAGGGACGAGCAGCAACGTCGTCCTGCCCCTCCGCTGCGCCGAGGGTTTCGCCTTCGACGACTACGCGCCCACCCTGCTGCTCGATCCGGCGAAGGACCGTATCCTCCCGCTGCACGCGGGAAGGCTCCTGTCCCAGGACCGGCCGGCCTCTTCCTCAATCCCGGGTAGCAAGGGCCACGAAGCGGGCAGGGCGTTTGACGGGGACTACACCACTTCCTTCCAGAGCGACGAAAAGAACTGGCCTTTCACCGTGACGACGGACCTGGGGACCGTCTGCAAGGTGCGCAACGTGCAGGTTTCCTGGCACCTTCACAAAGGCTCGGAGGCCTACTACAAATACACCGTCGAGGGCAGCCTGGACGGAAAGGAATGGCGCGTCCTGCTGGATCGCACCAACGAGAAGGACACCCTCGTTAGCAAGACCTACGGGTTCAGCAGCGACATGTTACCCGACTCACCATTGGCGCGCCATGTGCGGATCAACGTTCACCG
>CADCTO010000228.1 GCA_902805585.1 uncultured Armatimonadota bacterium
GACGTAGAAGCCGCCGAGGGCCTCCTTGGTCTCGACGAACGGGCCGTCCGTCACCGTGCCGGCACCCTTGATCGTGGTGGCCGTCGTCGTGGACGCGAGCGCCTCCCCGCCCGCGAGGGACCCACCGAGCTCGAAGACCTGCTTGACGAACGTGCTGTGCGCGTCGACCAGCGCGCCCCACGCCTCGGGCGACATGGTCGCGTAGCGCGCCTGGTCTTCGTAGATGAGGATCGCGTACTTGGCCATGGAGCTGCCTCCTGCACTGGGTCGCGGGCCGGCCTGTCCGGCTCCGTCATCAGCGACGACGAACACCCTGCCGCCGGATCGACAGCCAGGCCGGGATCTTCTTCAAGATTCTTCCGGCGCCGCCGCCGCCGTTCGTGCCGGAGTCCGCTTTGCGTGCTGAAGTGCACTCCAGCGGCCCCACCTGACGCTCCGTCCCGCCGCGGAGCGGCGCGACGGGATGCCGCCCGCCGACGCCTAGATCACCCGGTGGGCACCGATCGAGTGATCGTAAGGTTCGAGGCACGCAATGCTCCCCCTACCCGCATCAAGCGACGACCACGGACGGCCCCCGATGACGCCGTCACGGTCCGCCCGACCCCCACTTTCAGGCGTGAACGGCGAGCGGTGACTGTCATCGACAAGGGCCGCATCTACTCGCAGAGTTAGTGGTTCGAGTCCACTCGGGGGAGCACAACCCGCAGGTCCGAGGCTTGTAGCCCGACTGAACCCAGACCACTGTCACAGGTAGCTCAGGCTTATCTATCAGTCGGGCCTGACCTGAGCGCCGCTTCCAGCGCGGCGGCTGTAGCGGGGTTCACCGTGTTCCGACCGATGTAGTGGTCCTGCGTCATCGATGGGCGGGAGTGTCCGAGCTGGTCCGCGATGTCGGGGGCCGACAGGCCGGCCGGCGGTCTCGCAAGGTGTTGCTTGGATCACGCTTCCTGTCGGCCGAGTCGGGAGGAGCGGGTCGTACGGTCCGGTCCCGGGTCACCGCCGGTGCAGCGTCTCGACGGCGAGCGGCAGGGGGAGCGTCCGGTCGCTGTCGTCCTTGCCCGGGGTTATCGCCGCCGCACTCAGCGGAAAGTGGAGCCGCCGGTTGCCATCGTCCGTGCCTGCAAGGCGGCCAGCAGGTTGTTGCGCCTGCGTACGGCCGGCCCGCTGGACCTGCCGGGTCTGCCCGTCCGCACCCCGGAACATCGTCCGGGCGACATGGCTACCGCTCGCAGCGATGCTGTAGAAGATGTCACCGTGGGTGCCGAGCGGCAGTTGTGGCCGCGCCATCGGCGGTTGAGCTCGGCGAGCCAGCAGGTTGCCGACGCGATCCGCGCCGCGATCACCTCCCGAACGTTCACGCCGGGGGACAAGCTGCCCTCGCTCAACGAGCTGTCCGAGCGCTACGGCGTGGCCCGGATGACCGTGCAGCAGGCGATGCGCGTCCTCCGCGACGAGGGCCTGATCGTGTCGCGGCAGGGGAGCGGCGTCTTCGCCCGGGAGCGCACGGAGCGCCCGGTCGGCCTGCGTCCGCACATCGAGCAGGCGTTCACGCAGGACCGGGTCACGCTCGACTTCGCCGGCTTCTCGGGCGAGACGCTGCATGGGGTGGTGCAAGAGCCCCTTGACAGGATTCGCGCGGGGAAGCTCCGGCCGATGTCCTTGCGCATCCGGGTCCTTCTGCCGGACCCAGAGACGCCCTGGACGCTTCCGGTGCGCACCGAGGACCTGGCCGATGACCCCGCCTTCCGCGAGCGGGGCGCTCGGATCGCCCACCGACACACGAGCGCCATCGTGGACAGCGTCGCGGAGTTGGCCGACCTCGGGGTCCTGGAGAACGCATCAGCCGAGGTCCGGGTGCACCGCTCAGCCCCGCTGTTCAAGCTCTACGTGATCAACGAGACCGAGGCGTTCTTCGGCTTCTACCCGGTCCGCGAGCACAAGCTCACGATCAAGGGCGAGCCGCACGCGGTCTACGACCTGATGGGCAAGGACGCCACGCTCTTCCACCACGCGGCCACGAACGACCCGGACTCGATCGGCACGCAGTACGTCCAGCAGGCCCGCCAGTGGTTCGACAGCATGTGGGAGACGGTCGCGCGCGAGCCGACCCCGTGAGTACGTCCGACGTTGAAGCCTTGCTGCGTCGCGTCCGTACGGTCCTGCTCGACTTCGACGGACCGGTCTGTTCGATCTTTGCCGGCTACCCCGCGCCCGCCGTCGCGGACGAGCTGGCCGCCGTCTCTGCCAGCGCCGGCTACCCGGTTCCGGGTTCGTACTTGCTGCGCAGTGATCCACTGGACGTGCTGCGTTTCGCCGGCACGATTGGCGCCGAGCTGGTTGCCCTCATCGAGCGCGAGCTGTGCCGCGCCGAGTTGGACGCCGCCGATAGTGCCGAGGAAGCACCGGGAGCCGGCGCATTCCTCACCGCCTGCCGCTCGACCGGCCGAACCCTTGCCATCGTCAGCAACAACTCGGCCGACGCCATCACCCGCTACCTGGACCGGATCGGCTGGGCCGAATTGGTCGACGCCATCGAGGGTCGCGACCCGTCCGACCCTGAGCTGATGAAGCCGCACCCACATGTTCTGCTACGCACCCTTGGTCACCTGGCCGCGCCGGCCGAGTCGGCGGTCATGGTGGGGGACAGCCTTACCGACATTGCGGCCGGTCTGGCTGCCGACGTCTGGACCATCGGCTACGCGAACAAGCCCGGTAAGGACGAGGCCATGCGCGAGGCCGGGGCTCATCTCGTACTCGGCTCCATGGTCGAGCTGGCAGAGGACACCAAGCGCACCCCACCCGCACCGGAGGCCAGACCGTGACCGACGACTTCTGCGAAGTCATCATCACCGCCGACGATGCCGACTGGCTGGCCGAGTACACCCGCCGGCTCGTGACCGACCGCCTCGCCGCGTGCGGACACATCACCGCGCCGATCCGCTCCATCTACCGCTGGGACGGCCAGGTCCAGGACGACACCGAAGCTCGGGTGGCACTGCACACCCGCTCGTCGCTCGTGCCGGCCATCATCGATCGCACCAACGCGGAGCACTCGTACGACGTGCCATGCGTCATCGCGCTGCCGATCAGCCAAGGCAACCCCGCGTACCTGGATTGGATCGCCGCGTCGACCCGTGAGCAGTAAGCGTGTCTGGTCCCACCTGATGCTTGACGATTCGGTCCTACCTGACGCTTGACGCCAGGCCGGGGGGTCCCTCCTGTGAAGTACCCACACCGGCCCCTACGGGGCACGGTCCGTGACCGCCCATCGGCCGCCGACCCGGGGCAGGGGTCGCGACGATCTCTCCTGCCGATGAGCGGGCGTAGCAAGCGCTACAGTTCGTGCGGTGGACGTCCTCGTGGAGGTAGGCGGCTGGGAGCACCAGTGCTGCGGGCCTTCCATCGAGCGCCAGGAGGTGGTGGACCTCGGTTATGTCCGCGTCGCCGGACCCGAAGGTCAGGTCCGCTTCGTCGAGAGCCACCACGACACGGCGCCGGTCGAGCGGGTCCGGGGGCGCGTGGCTGACATCCAGGTCGCGCACGACGACGGGGGGACTCTGCCGGTCCTACGCGTACCGGGCGGGCGAGCCCTGCGCGGCTTCGACCCCGCGGACGACGGGCACCTCGAAGATCCCTGGACCGGCGAGGAGGTCACGTCGCGGCACGAGGTGTTCTTCGTGCTCGTCCGACCGTCGGCGTAGCCGAGCATCGCAGTCAGGGGTGTCCGACCTCTTGGGCCGCCTCTATGGCGGCGGGTTCGATCGGTGTCGGAGGACCTCCACGACCCGAACGGACAGGCCGGACCCGGCTCGCCAGTCGAACGGGCGGTACCGGGCGAGGCGACCGGCGCGCAGCGGTTCACGGACCTCACGGCGTAGCCGCTGCCAGTCGACATACTGCTCCACCCCCCTCAGTCGCGGTCGTCGCCCATCGCCGTTCCTCGGGCATGTCGCAATAGAAGTCGTCGCAGGCCACCACGCTCGCGCCCAGCCGCCGTCCCGCCGCGGCCGCCACCGTGCTCGTTCCGGCGGCGCTCGGCCCGTCCACCGCGAGGAACAGCGGGCGCTCGCGGTGGCCCGATTCCATCTGCTCCACAAGGATCGCCGCGGTCTCCGCAGTCCGACCCAGTCAACAGGAACCGCGACAGCGCCATCGACCCAATGCGGCGGAATAACAGGCGGTAGATTCTCCAGGCACGCACGCATAGGGGGGTCATGACGTCCGTACGCATGGCGCCGTCGGACTATGAGTACCCGGATCACTTGCAATAGATCGTGGTCACAGGGCGGTGTGAATAGAGGTTCGCTTGTGCAACGCCGCCCGTCTACAGCCGCCTGGCGACTGCTTTGATCTGTCTGGGGCCGCTACCAAATCATTCGAGCCCGTCGCATTCAGGCGGCTGCCACAGACACCGTGGCGCTGATAGTAGTAGGGGCTGGTAGCGGAAGGCCGTCTTCGCGGAGGCCGGCGAGGTGGAAGGCGATGGCTTCGCGCATCTCGCGTTCGGTCTCTTCGACGGTGTCGCCCAGGGCGATGCAGCCGGGGAGGTCGGGGGCCCAGGCGCCGTAGCCGCCGTCGGGGGTTGGGCCGATCAGGATGACGTACGCGTTGGGGTCGCTCACTGGTCGCCTCCTGTCAGCCCGGCCTGTCGGAGGATGCTCCGCTCTAGGTCAGGGTACAAGTCCTTGCTCGGTTTGCCGGGGATCGTGACCCGGCCGGGTTTCATCGCGTGCTTGTACTGGCGGTGGCTTCCGCGTTGGCCGACGAGGTACCAGCCGTCCGCCTCGATGAGCTTGATGACTTCCCGCACCTTGCGCGGCACACGGGCTCCCTTCGTCGGTCGCGATCTTGCCTCACCTCCGGGGCGGCCCTCTCCGCGGCCGATCCTCTTGGGCGCCCGTCCCGGGTCAAGACCGCTACGCGTCGCTACGCGATGGCCTGCGGCCAGCCTTGACCCGGGCCGGACACCTCAAGAACTCGGCAGCTACGAGGGCAGCCCCTCATCCTGTTCGGGCCTCAGAGCGACATCCGCGCCGGTGCCATCCAGCAGCTCGACCAACGACAAGCCGAAGACCGCCGCCAGGCGCACCAGCCGGACCACGTCCACGCCGTGCGTGCCCTGCTCGATCACGCTGATGAAGCTGCGCGAGATACCGGCCGTCTCCGCGACCTGCTCCTGCGTCATGTCGTGCCAGATCCGCAGCACCCGCACCCGCTTACCCAACGCCCGGAGGAACGCCGCCACGTCGGGAGTGGCCTCGTGGCCGCTCATCGCGAACCGGTCCCCAGCAGCTCGCCGTACGCGCGGAGGTGGGTCAGGCCGTCGGTGACCGCGCCGAGAAGCGCGTACGCGTACTCGCCACCGCCCGGTTCGTCCAGCCAGCGGGCCGCCGCGTGGCTAACCGCGGAGGACGACCCCCGACGACGGCAAGGCACGACAAGGTCGCGGAGGTCAAACCGCCAGGTCACAGCAGCGATGACCACCAACGCCAGGCATACCGGCGACCCGCGGCTGCTCGCAGGGTTAGTGGTTCGAGTCCACTCGGGGGAGCATCTTCCCAGGTCAGAGCCTTACATCATTCTCCGACCAAGATTGCCTGGCGGAAACCCGGCGCTTTGACTCTCATGACTACGGACCCGGTTGAGCGACCGCGCCGCCCCGCCCATGTAGACGTCCTGTGTCATGGAGGGTTGGGCGACATCGGTCCCTGTTCGTCGGAACCGGTCGGGCCTCGGCATCGAACACTGGTTGTGACGCCTCCCACATCGGGCGGGTGCACGCAGCCAAGGAGCCGACATGAAACGCAGCACCGCACTGGCCGCAGTCGCGATCGCCGTTCCGACACTCCTCGCAACCGGCGCAACCGGCGCAACCGGCGCAACCGGCGCAACCGCCACCGTCCCTGAGAAGGCGCAGGGGACGTCGGTGTTCCACTCCCGCCTGACCGAGCTCAACGACTCAGGAGCCACCGGCACCGCGATGTTGCGGCTGCGCGGCAACGAGCTGACCATCCGGATCAAGGCCCGCGGCCTGCTCCCGAACAGCGTGCATGCCCAGCACATCCACGGCGTCGGGAACAGCGAGTGCCCGCCGCCGAGCGCCGCGGGGGCGGACGGAGTGCTCAACGTCCTCGAGGGCGTGCCGTTCTACGGGCCGATCGTCAGCTCGCTGACCGTCCGCGGCAGCACCGCGCCGTCCGCCGGCCTCGATGTCGAGATCATGCCGGTCGCCGACGCCAAGGGCCGCATCAACTACCGCCGTACGATCACGCTTCCCGCGACCGTGGCCGCCAACCTGTCCGCGTACCAGATCGTCCAGCACGGCGTGGACCTCAACGGCAGCGGCGAGTACGACTTCGGGCCTGGCGCCAGCGAGCTCAACGCCGCCTTCCCGCTCGAGGCAACCGTGCCGGCCAACTGCGGCACCATCGACCACGTCGGCCACCAGCACTGATCAACACTTGTCCCGCCTCGCGCCGATCGCGGTCCCGGTCGCAGGGACGGATCGACCGGGGCGGGTGGCCTGCGAGGCGTTCGCCCTCGTGCTCAGGCAGGTTTCCGGGTGCTGATGAGCCAGGTCATGGTCGCGATGCCGCCGAGTGCGACGCTGAGACCGAAGGGCGCGGTGAGCCCCGCGCCGCCGCGGCCGCGCCGCCGGCGAGGGCGCCGGCCGCGCTCGCGACGTACGCGCTGGTCCGCCAGGCCGCGGACACCCGCCCGAGCAGGTCGCCGGGGACCAGGCGGTAACGCAGGCCTGCCGCGGCCACGTTGAGGACTCCGAAGGCCGCGCTCGTCGCGACGACGACGGCGGCTGCCAGCCACAGGGGCGACGCGAGGAGCAGGACTCCTGGGCTGCCGGCCGCGACGGCGGCGGACCAGCCGATCGCGGTCCTGTGCCGCCGTCCGGCCACCAGCCGGTCGGCGAGCAGGGCACCAGCCAGGCCCCCACCGGCTCCGAGTGCCAGCAATGCCCCGAAGCCGGTCGGCCCGAGGCCGAGCCGTTCCTCGGCGTAGAGAACGAAGACGGCGAACCAGGCGCTGTCGGCGAGGGCGATGACGGCAACGACGAGCACGAGGGCCCGGAGGACCGGCTGCCGGCGCAGCCAGCCCAACCCGGCCCTGATGCCGCTTCCAGCCGTCCGGTCCGCAGGGGTCACCGGCCCCAGCAGGCGCAGCACGGCGACGGGCAACGACAGCACGAGCAGGACGGCGAAGGCGGTCACGGCGCTGCTCGCGACGAAGGGCAGGGCCGCGCCCGCTCCGAACAGCACACCGCCCAGCACGGGTCCGACGAACTCGTTGCCCATGAGGGCACCGGCGGTGAGGCGACCGCCGGCACGTTCCAGTTGGCTCTCGGCGACGAGGCGGGGAACGACGGTCTCCCCGGCGGTGTCGCGGACCGTCTCGGCGACGCCGAGCAGGAACGCGGCCACGAGGACCACCGGGATCCCGGCGCGTCCGGTGAGCAGCAGGCAGATCAGTCCGGCGAGAACGACGACGCGGGCGGCGTCGGCCATCGGGAGCATGGACCGGGCTCCGAAGCGGTCGGCCATGCTCCCGGCGACCAGGCCGGTCAGCAGCCACGGGAGGCCGCTGACCGCCGCGACCGCGCCGACCAGGAAGGGGTCGTCCGTCAACTGGGCGGCGAGCAGCGGAAAGGCGGCCAAGCGGATGCCGTCGCCGAGATTGGCGAGCGAGGCGGCTGACCAGTAGGCCCAGAACGGACCGCCAAGAGGCATGCGGTCCAGCCTATGTCCCGGCGTTGCGGCAGGGACGGCGTGGATCCCCGCCGAGACCCGGAGCCGTGAGCCGGCGCAGCCCCGGACCTGTGTGGTTCCGGCGGCGCCCACGGCAGCTCAACCGGGGGCGCGGGCCCGGGGACCACACGCCGAACCACTGCTCGGCCCCGTACGCCTCGAACCGGTCCACCCCCGTGACCGCGAGCTTCGCCGTGTGCCCGGCCACCGGGACCGGCCCGCCGAGGTCGGCGCCGTCAGGGGGTGAACGTACTGGTCGCCACCTCGAAGATCCGGCGGCTCTCGGCCGAGTTCCACAGGCTCTCCGGGGCGGACCAGTAGATCGCGTGGGCGCGGGTGTCGCTGACCCGGATGTTGCGGTTGAGCACGTGCGTGTTGCCGAGCCGGAACTCCCAGTCCGCGCTGGTCCAGCCCTTGTTGGCGCCGTAGTTGACCGGGCGGATGCCGAGGTTCCGGTAGCCGACCTTGCCATCCCGGAACTCCGCCTCGTAGTTGATCCAGTTCTGCAGCGGGTCGTCCTGGGGGGTGGTGGTGGAGGCCAGCCGCAGGAACCGGCCGGTGTTCGGGTCCTCGAAGTCGACCTGGGTGGCGCTGCGCTCCGGCCGCCAGCCGGCCGGGACGGCGAGCGTGTAGCCCAGCTGCGGGTCGGTGTAGCGGGTGAAACCCGCCGGCACGCCGGCCGGACCGTTCGGCGCCGGCGGGGTGGTCCGCGCCGGGGTGGTCCGCGCCGGGGTGGTCGGGGTGGCCGGGGCCGACGTGGGGACCGGGGCCGCGGTGGTCGCCCGCGGGGTCGGGCTCGGCGTCGACCCGC
>CADCTO010000229.1 GCA_902805585.1 uncultured Armatimonadota bacterium
GGATCGCTCCGGGGTCCCGCGTCCCCACCGGGTCCCCCTCTCGGGAATCCGCTGTCGACTCGGTGGCAGGCACCCCTCTCCCCCCGGCGGAGCCGGAAGCCAGGGGAGAGGGGACGGGGGTGAGGGCCGACCCGGGAGAGGGGAAGGGGGTGAGGGCCCCTACACAGCCGCGGTCTCGGCGATGGCCTGCGAGGTCTGGGTCTGGGTCTCGACCAGCTTGAAGAACTCGCCTTTCTTCTCCATCAGCTCGGCGTGCGTGCCCACTTCGACGATCTGGCCCTTGTCGAGCACGACCAGGCGGTCGGCGTTGCGCAGGGTCGACAGCCGGTGCGCGATGGCAAACGTCGTCCTCCCCTGCACCAGGTTGCCGATGGCGCCCTGGATCTTCTTCTCGGTGTCGACGTCCACGCTCGATGTCGCCTCGTCCAGGATCAGGATGCGCGGGTTGTGCAGGATGGCGCGGGCGATGGACACGCGCTGCTTCTCGCCCCCCGACAGCTTGGCCCCCTTCTCCCCGACCTGCGTGTCGTAGCCGTCCGGCTTGGCGACGATGAACTCGTGGGCGTGGGCCGCTCGGGCGGCCGTCATGATCTCCTCGATCGTCGCGTTCGGGTTGCCGTAGGCGATGTTCTCGGCCACGGTCCCGTTGAACAGGAACGGCTCCTGGAGCACGATGCCGATGTGCCGGCGCAGGTCCTGGAGCGCGAGGTCCTTGATGTCCACCCCGTCCACCTTGAGCGACCCGGCGTCCGCCTCGTAGAACCGGCACAGCAGGTTGACGGTCGTCGACTTGCCCGCGCCCGATTTACCCACCAGGCCGATCATCTCGCCGGGCTTGACGTCCAGGTTGATGCCCTTCAGGACCGGGTTCGACTTGTCGTAGCCGAAGCGCACGTTCTCGAAGGTGACGTTCCCGGCCATCTGCGGCATCGTCACGGCGTCGGTTTTGTCGTAGGCCTCGGGCTGCGCGTCGATCACCTCGAACACGCGCTCCGCCCCGGCCATCGCGCGCGAGAACCACTGGTTGACCTGGCCGAACCACTGGAGCGGGCCGTAGACCTGCCACAGCAGGATCTGCGTGGCCATCAGGGTGCCGAAGGTCATCTCGCCCCGGAGGACCAGGTAGCCGCCGTAGGTCCAGTTGATGAGCGGCCCCCACGCGGTCACGAAGATCATCGCCGCCTCGAAGCGGTACCACTTGCGGTCCACCGTGATCCCGGCCTGCGCCAGCTCCTGGTTGCGGACGGCGAACTTCTTCCACTCGCCCTCCTCCTGTGCGAACGCCTTGACGACCCGGATGCCGGTCATCGACTCGTTCAGGTGCGTGTGGAACCGGCCCCACTTCTGCCCGACCTTGTGGAACAGGAGCGACATCGGTTTCCACAGCAAGGCCGCGCCGACCGCCACGATGGGCACCGGGATCAGGATCGCGAGCGCCAGCTTCCACGACAGGATCAGCCCGTACACGAGCCCGCCGACGAGCGTGACGGTCCCGGTGAGCAGGTACGGAACGCCGTCCACGAGGAAGCCCCACACGCGGTCGGTGTCCTGCGTCACGCGGCTGGTGATCTGGCCGATCTGCTTCTTGTCGTAGAACGAGAGCTGCAGCCGCTCCAGCGCCCGATAGATGTCGGCGCGCAGGTCCTTGGCGATGTTGCCCGACAGGAACGCCACGTTCCAGCCCTTGACGGCGTAGCAGAGGGCCTGGAGCGTCTGGGCCGCGAGCATCCCGCCGACCAGCAGCAGCAGCAGCGGCATGCCCTCCGCGACCGTGGGCAGCGTCTTGGCGTTCAGAACGCGGTCGGTGATCGCTTTGGTAAGGTACGGCGTCAGGAAGGTCGAGGACGCGGCGATCAGGAAGGACGCCGTGACGACCAGCGCGGCCTGGCGGCGGTACGGCCCCAGGTAGGACATGATGCGCGCGAAGACCTTGCCGCGCTTGACGCAGGCCGGACACCGGCCGTCCTTTTCCGGCAGCAGCCGGCCGCACTTGTCGCAGCGCGTCTTCTCCTGCTGGAGCTTGATGGCGAGTTCCTCGCCCTTGGCGAGCTGCTCGATGCCGCGCGCCATCTCGGAAAAGCGCGCGGCGACCGAGGCCGTGAACTCCACGACCGGGACCACCCCCGTTCCGGTGGTCACTTCGAGCCGCCCGCCGCCCACCAGCGGCTCGGTGCGCGCCGTCTTGATGTCGGACATGGGGATCGAGAGCAGTTCGACGCCGGCATCGTCGTAAACGCCGACCTTGCCGGCAGAAACGCGCACCTCGCGCGCGCCAAACCGGTGTCCCTCCTCGGCAATCAGGTCCGCCGCCTCGCGGATCAAGGCCACGTCCTGTTGGTCGGGATCTGGGACTTCCGTATTACCCCCGGCGGACGACGCCTGGCGTTGTTTTTCCGGCTGCTCTTGCTCCAGCAAAGCCACGATGTTTCTCCTTCACCGGCCGCGTGTAAAGACGGCGCGCACGCCGCCTTCTCGACCAGACACCAAAACGGGGCGCGCCGTTCCACACGCCCCGACGACCCGGCACTACGCTGTATCGCCTCCGAGAGGAATACAGCTAAACAAAAAGGACGTGTCGTGCCCTATCCTAACACGATTCCGCTCGGCGTCCTGACAGGGAGCGACGGAACCAGCGTACAATTGATTGCTCGACACGATCAGCCACCCGCCGCCGTCTGCCTGTGCGTGGTCGTTGACGGCTTCCCGAAGGCCATAGCCCAAGCCTGCCACGAGACGGGGGAACTGCTCCGTGGGGTCGAGCCCGTCGCCGAACGGCTCGCGTTCGGCGCGTTTCCCGAAGGCCACAAAGCAGGAAGCGCCCGGCGGACTTAGCGTCCGCCGGGCGCTGCCGACAGGCCCGGGAGGGCCAAAAGCTCGTCACTTAACGGGAACCGGGGACCGGCGGCGGCCACTGTAGGCGCCGATTCCAGATGGGTCACCCCTATCGGGGTGGGCCGCCGCCACATCAGCGCCGTGATAGGGGTGACCCATCTGGAATCGGCGCTGAGTAGAGACGGGGACCGGTGGCGTGAAACTGGCTTCAACGCAGCCGCGGCGAAACGCCGCGGACGGATTGCTAACGAAAGCTCGACCCTCCCGATGAGCTACTCCGCCAGTATAGCAAAAGCGAGAAAGCTGGTCAAGCACCGCCCGCCGCGATATAAGTCGCTCGCGTGCCACAAGGCCCCGGTCACGGGAGTGTGCCACCACGCCCCCTGGTTTGCCGCCCCGGATTGTCTTGAAGGCGCCGGCCGTCTGCCGCCCGACCGCCGAGAGCTTGCCCCAGATCGTCTTCTGCAGACCGGCCTGAGCCTCCGCCGTCATGAGGCACGAGAAAGGTGGATCGGCGTTATGCCGAGGCTCTCACACGCCGACCGCAGGGCGCCGACGTGGTCGCCGACGGCCGCATGGACGTGAGAGGACGGCCACGTCCGGACGAGTGCCCCGTGCGGGCACTCGAACCGCGCCCACGTGTGCGGTGCGGTCCCGGCGGTCGCCGGCTGCGGCAGAGCCTCGCCCTGCACCGCCGTGACCTCCACAAACGCTCCCGGCGTCATCACGCAGATGAATCGCCCGGAAAGGCGGGCGAGGCGGGCGAACGTGACTTCGGGCGACGTCGCCACGTCGAAGTGCAACGACCCGCCGGCTGCGGCGTCCGGCGATACGGGCGCGGCCCGGAGCACGACCCGCGGCCACTTCTTGCCCGTTTCTTCCGAAAGACCGGCGAACGTCGGCGCGACCGCCCCGGCCAGTCCCACCAGATCTTCCTGCGCGTCGTAGCCGCGCAGGGCGCCGCACAGTGCCGGGTTCCCGCTGACGAGGTGAAGCAATCGCATCGTCAGCGCGCCGTTGGCATCGCCCCCCGGCGCACTGACGAGCGGCGCAGTCGCACCTTCCCAATCGTTCCCGTCGTTCAGGAGCGAGAGTATCAGGCCCGGAGCGACGTCGGGGTCGATCCGGTCCGCGAGGGCGCAGAAGGCGATCTGCTCGTCACGGCACAGGTCACGGATCGCCAGATACGTCCGCACCTGCCGCGCCAGCGTGCCGGCCGGCCCCGGCGTCAGTCGGTCACCGTCGTACCGTATCTCTGCGACGTTCGCGGTCAGCCAATCGATCCCCGCCTGGACCCTATCGGGTTCTACCCGCCGGGCCCGCTCGGCGATGTCCGCGCCCGCGAAACGCTCCAGCGTCACGCCGAACTGGGACAGCCACTGGCTCGGGTCCGGTTCCGCGCCGGCCGCCGCGCCGTTGCCGAGGAGGGCGCAGCGCGTCCCGTACAGCGTTTGCGCCGCGTCCCGGCCCCGCTGCCGCGTCTTCCTGTCGTGCTGACGCAGCCAACCGGCGATCCCTGAGCGCGCCGCCGCGTCGTCCACGTTACCCAGGACCCGGCCGCACGGGGCGCCGACCTCGCCCAGCGCCCCCGCTGCCGCGAACAGGGCGGCCATCCCGCCGCCCGCCGGGTCGGCGCTGCCCAGGAGCAGGATCGGGCACGACACCCGAAGCGCCGCCTGGGGCGGAAGCCCGGGGTCGGATTCCGTCGCGAAGCAGAAAACGACGCTGTCGCAGTCGGCCCGCCCGAGGCGCTCCGCCTCGGGCGCGACCGAAGCCGCCGAGACGGCCAGATCGTCCGCAACGACGACATCGTGCTCCTGTTCCCGCAGCCACGCGACCACGCCCTCCTGGAAGCGCAAGGAGGCGGCGCGGTCGGTATCCGACGCGTGAACACCGACAAAAGAGAGGACGCCGATTCGCATTTCCGGCCTTACTTTCGCGCGAACCGCTTCGGGAAGTCCGCTTTGAGCCCGATGGCGCGCGTGTCGATGTTCCGGAAGCCGAGCTTGAGCGCGGGCGAATCCGGGCGCAGCCGGTAGTCGCGTTTGGCCGGGTTCACGAAGCGCGGGTCGGCGACGACGCTGCGGCGGTCGAACTTGCCGCCGAACAGGGCGCGCCATCCGGTCCAGTCGTTCGCGGCCGGGCCGCCTTTCACGGTGATCTCGCCCCCCGGGTTCCAGAAGACGTTGGCGTCACTGGCGGCCACACGGTCGTCGCTCCAGTTGTTGAAGTCGTAGACGGGGCGCCGGCTCACCGTCCCCGGAGGGTCGAGGTGCGCTTCCGCCTGGACCGCGACCAGGTTTCTTCCGGCGTCCGTGGTCGTCTTCTCGGTCAGCACGGGGCGCCACGCGGGGTCGTCGGTGAGCACGAACCCGTCCCAGTTCAGGCCGCCGCCTTTCACGTTCGTCCAGGTGATCGTGTGCACTCCCTTGGTGAGTCGGAGCCGCGCGGACGGGCGCGGGCTCCAGGCGGACGTGCCCCAGCCGCCCGTGTTCGGCAGGTCGGTCAGCGGGACGGGCGCGCCGCCGTCCACGGCCAGCGTCGTGCGGTTGTCCATCGGGGCGGCACCGCCGACGTTGTCGGCGGCGTAGCGCAGGTACACGTCGTACGCGCCGCTCGCGGGGATCGTGACCTTCCACGAACGCCGGGTCCCCGGGTCGTGGATGTTGCCGATGCCGCGCCCCCAGGCGCCCGTGCGGGCCGACCCGCCCGGCGGCGCCGGCTCGAACGCGATGATGTTGCGCACGTACTCGTGGTGGTCCGTCCGCTCGTCGGCCATGAACAGAGACCGGATGCCGCCGGCGTTGGTCGGCTCGACGATCAGGATGTTGTTGACGATCTTGTTGCCGATTCCCTTGACGAAGATCGGCTGGTCGCCGCCCGCGCCCCGCACGTTGTAGATGATGTTGTTCGAGATCGTGAAGTAGTCGGTCGCGTCGTCGAGGTACAGGCCGCTCTGGAGGTCGAACCGGCGGTTGCCCACGTCGTGGATCAGGTTGTGGTCGTACACGTTGTCGCGGCCGGGACCCCACGACTCCATCGCCCCCGTGTCCTGCGAGTCCTCGTTCACGTCGTGGATGTGGTTAAAGGCGATGCGGTTGTTCCGCCCGTGCAGGAAATCCCAGTGGTTCTCCCACGTCACCCCGGGCACGGACTCCTTGAGCGACTGGTAGCGCAGACCCTTGATGGTGGTGGCGTAGCGCGGCAGGTGGTGGATGTGGTTGTGCAGGACCTGGTTGTGGCCGCTCTGCGAGATCTCGACGCCGTAGCCGTGCCCGACCAGCCGCCCGCAGTGGTGGATGTGGTTGTTCTCGACCCGGTGGCCCTTGTTCACGTCCGGGCTCCCCGGTGGCAGCCCGTTGAGCGCCACGCCGTGGAAGCCGTTGTACCGGATGAGGTTCCCGTAGACCACGACCCGCTGCGCGTGCCCCGTCACGGCGACGCCCCGCGCCTGACCGTTTTCGATGGTGCAGAACCGGACGGAACAGTCTTCGGCGCCCTCGAAGCGCACCACGTCGCCGTTCGCGATGGACAGGTCCAGCCCCTCGAAATGGACGTTACGCACCGGCCGGTCGGGCGCCTTCCCCACGGCGGCGATCAGGCTCGGGGCCGTCGAGACGACGGCCGCCTGCCGCTCGATGGGGGTCCTTTTCGGCCACAGGTACACGGCGCGCTCGCCGTTGCGGATGGCGCACTCGCCCGGCGCGTCCAGAAGCTGGAGCACGTTTTGCACGAAGTACCGGTTGTTCGGCTCCATCGCGTACCCCTCGTCCGTGCCGAGGGTGACGGTGCGGGTCGCAGCATCGGCGGTCACGAGCGGCTTGTCCGCGCTGAACCAGTCGTGGCCCGGCCACAGGAACACGCGCGCTTCGGCCGCGTCCCACCCGCCCGGATCGAGGTCGCCGGCTTTATACGTGAACGCCCGCCGCTCCCGCCCCTTGACGGGCGCCTCCAGGTTCAGATAGCCGGTGTTCGGCGTGCGTGCCAGCGTCCGCCGCTCCCCGTTCTCGAACACCTGCCGCGTCGCGGTCACCCCCTCGGGAAGCCTCGCCCGCCAGATGTCGCCCCGGTACCGCGTCCACCCCGACACCCGGACGCCGCCGATCAGCGCGGGGGTCTCGCCGGGGTAGGCGGCGTAGATGACGGAGTGCGCCGCCGTCCCGGAATCCTCCGGCCCGAGCGCCAGGCCCTGAGGCAGATAGTACGTCCCCGCCCGCACCAGCACGCGGACGTTCTGCTTCAGCCCGGCCGCGATCCGCCTCCGGACGGCGTCGCGCGCCCTCGGGAGCGTCGCGAACGGCCCGTCCGTTCGCGAAGCGTTCGGCGCGACCAGCGTCCCAGACCAGCTATCCTTCCCGTTGGGCGCGACGAAAAAGTCGGCGCGCGCGGGGGCGGCCAGGGCGGCCGGCCCCGCAGCGAGCAATAGCGCGAGCGTCAAAAGCAGTCTCATGGCTTCCGTCTGAACACGCACCCGGGGCGTGGCGCCGCTACTGGAGCGACGCCAGGTCGAACCCGGGCCGCCCGATCTCGGCTTCGCGCGCCTTGACGTTGACCCGCACCCGGATCAGCGCTTCGACGATGTCGGAGATGGCGTCCATCCGGGGCTCGTCGCGGCTGACGATGGTCGCGCCGCGCAGGACGCCGTCCGCGTCGTGCTTGAGTTCCGTGAACTCCGCCCCATCGAGATCGCCGTGCAGGATCGTGTTGGCGTCGCCCGGCGGCTTGGTGTCGCCGCGAAGGCACAGGTGCAGGTCGAAGACGTCGGAATAGAAGTAGGGGACACGGTCGTACGGCGTTGCGCCTTCCCCCCCGGCCAGGATGCGGCCCACCGCCTGCCCCTGCCACTTCGCGTTCAGGTGGTGCTCCGCGTGCCACGTCCGGTCCATCGCCACGTCACGGAAGCAGGCGATGTCGCCCGCGGCATAGACGTGCGGGTCCGAGGTCTGCAGGTGCTCGTCGACGAGAACGCCCTCCCGGGGGTCTACTTCCAGCCCGGCTTCGGCGGCCAGTTCGATGTTCAGACTCACCCCCACCCCGACGACGGCGAAATCGGCGGGGATATCGTGGCCGTTGTTCGTGGTGACGCCCGTCAACCTCCCCTCGCCCCCGAAGCCGGTCACCTCGTCTTCGAAGAGGAACCGGACGCCCTTGTCCTCGAAATACCGCCGCAGGAAGTCGCCGATGCGCGGGCTTGCGAAGCGCGACCACGGGCGGGCCGCCGCCTCGACCACGGTCATGGCGGCCCCGCGCTGGGTGGCGGCGGAGGCGACCTCCATGCCGATGTAGCCGCCGCCGACGCAGACGCCGCGCGCGCCGGGCCTCAGCGCGGCGCGGATCCCTTCGGCGTCCTCGATGGTCCGCAGCAGGAACACTCCCTGCAGGTCGTGGCCCGGGAGGTTCAGGTGCAGCGGCGTGGAGCCGGTGGCCAGGAGCAACTTCTCGTAGCCCCAGACCGTGCCGTCCTCCAGTGTCGCCGTTCGCGCCGCCGGATCCAGGGCGGCGACGCGGCTGTTGGTGCGGAACTCGACGCGGTTGTCCGGGTAGAAGTTGTCGGCCTTGCTGTACGGGTCGTCCGTCTTCCAGCTGACGTCGAGCAGGTACTGCTTGGACAGCGGCGGGCGGTCGTAGGGAGGGTGCCGGTCCCCG
>CADCTO010000230.1 GCA_902805585.1 uncultured Armatimonadota bacterium
CGTTCCGGCAGATGGCCGCCCTGATCGGCCGGGCCGGCCTCGTGGTCAGCGGCGACACCGGCCCCATGCACGTCGCCGCCGCCGTCGGGACCCCCTTCCTCGCCCTCTTCGGGCCGACACCGCCCGCTCGCTTCGCGCCGCTGGCGGGCCGGGGGCTTTCGCTGCTGCATCCGGTGCCCTGCGGCCCCTGCCACCAGTACCGCTGCCCCATCCGGGGGGAAGACCATCTGCGCTGCCTGCGCCTGATCAGCGTGGAGGAAGCGCTGGCCGCGGCGACCCGGCTCCTGACGGGGGAAGCGCAGCACGACACGGACGGGAGGCCCGCTTCGCCCGTGGGAGCGGCGGCTCCGCAGACAGCGGCCGTCGCCGACCAGGGGAAACCGTGACCGTGAACCTTATTTCCGGAAAGCATCCGGAGTTCATCGCGCCGCTGCCCCCGTGCAACGAGCCCGTCCGGCGCTGCCGCGTGCCCGCCGAGCAGGCCACGCACCGGATCGCCCTCATGCGCTACGGCGCCCACGGCGACATCATCATGGCCTCGCCGCTGCTCCGGGCGCTGCGCGAGGCGTACCCGGACGCCCACCTGACCTGGATCGTCGAGCGCAGCGCCCGCGAGTCGGTGGACGCGAGCCCGTACATCGATTCGGTCCTGCTGTGGGACAGCATGTACTGGAAAAAAATGGTCCGCCGCGCCCTGTACCCCCTGTGGCTGGCGCGCGTACTCTCGTTCGGCGCACAGGTCCGGCGGCGCTGCTTCGACGTGTTCATCTCGCTCCAGCCGGAGGACTGGCCCCTGCTCGCCCGGGGGATCGGCGCGCCCGTGCGCATCGGCGTCTTCGACACCTTCCGCGAGTACCACCGCCGCGACCGCACGAGCCGGCGGACGCGCCTGTACACGCACGCGTTCACGCACGCGGACCTGCCGCCCCACCGCACCGACCAGTACCTGCTCCCCCTCCAAGCCCTGGGCATCGACACGCCCCGAGACAAGCGGACCGTCATCGGCTATACCGAAGAAGATCGCGCGTCGGCCGACCGCTTCCTCGCGTCCGCCGGACACGAGGAGGACGAACGCCTCGTCGTGATCGCGCCGACGACCAACTGGCCCTCGCGCTGCTGGCCCGGCGAGCGTTTCGCAGAATTGGGCGACCGGCTGGCCGAGGAGCGACCCTGCCGCGTTCTCCTGATCGGCACCGCCCGGGATCGGGCCGCGCTGGACACCGTCGCCAAGCGGATGCGCACCCGCCCGGTCGTGGCCGCCGGGACCCTCACGTTCCGGCAGATGGCCGCCCTGATCGGCCGGGCCGGCCTCGTGGTCAGCGGCGACACCGGCCCCATGCACGTCGCCGCCGCCGTCGGGACCCCCTTCCTCGCCCTCTTCGGGCCGACGCCGACAGAAGGGCGGGTGCCGCTCACCGGAGGTGGCATCGCACTCGCGCATCCCGTGCCCTGCGGGCCCTGCGAACAGGAACGCTGCCCGCGCACGGACGAGCCCCTGCTCTGCCTGCGACTGATCACGGTGGAGGAGGCGCTCGCCGCGGCTTCACGCCTGCTCGCGGACAAGAGCGCGGCCTACCGCCGATTGGCAGTGGTTTAGCCGGTGCCCCGCCTTTCAGGAGCGAGACGGTGATCGGATGGAAGCCCTGGAGCACGAGCCGGCGCGCGGCGAGCGCGCGCCTCCGCTGTCACGCCCCCATGACGTGGCTGCGCCGGGCGGGCCTGGAGGTCGAAACGTTCCGCCCGCAGGACCGGCGGCGGTATCGGGTGGTAGTGCTGCAAAAGCTCTATGACCGGGAACACCTCGCGCTCGCGTCCGAACTCCAGGCGCAGGGGACCCGGGTCGTGTTCGACCTGTGCGACAACCACCTGTACAACCCGGCCGGGGACGCGAGCCTCGCCGAGCAGGCCGAGCGGCTCCGGGTGATGCTGGCGCGGGCGGACGTCGTCACGGTCAGCACCCCGACGCTGGCCGGGCAGTTGCCGTGCCCGTCCTGCGTCGTCCGTGACGGCGTGGAACCGCCGCCGCCCGTGGGCTGGCTGGAACGCGCCCTGCCGGCGCGCCGCGCGCCCCGCGGTCCGGAGGCTCCGGCGGAACTCGTCTGGTTCGGCATCTCCGCCTGCGGCGGCTCCCGGGCGCCGGCAGGGATGAGCGACCTGCTCGGGATAGCCGACGTGCTCGAAAAGTTGGCGCAGCACCGGCCGCTGCGGCTCACGGTGATCAGCGATTCCGAAGCCCTGTTCAAACAGATCATCGCGCCACTCGACGTTCCGACCCGGTACCGGGAATGGAAGAGCCACGCCAACCTGTGCCGGCTGCTGCCGCTCCACGATGTCTGCCTGATCCCCATCACGCGCAACCCGTTCACGGACTGCAAATCCCCCAACCGCCTTGCGCTTTCCCTGCAGCTGGGCGTGCCGGTCGCCGCCACGGGCATCCCCAGCTACCGGGAGTTCGGCGACTTCTGCGCCCTGGACGATTGGGAGGGGGGCCTGAACGCGTACCTGGAATCGGCGGAGGTGCGGCGGCGCCACGTCGAAGCCGGGCGGGCGTACGTCGGCGAACACCACACGATGGAGAAGGCCGCGGAAGAGTGGCGGAAAGTCCTGGAGCGACTGCTATAGCAGGACTGCTCCCGTATGCCGTCCAGGAAAGGCGAATAACGCAGTGATACACCCTGGGGCCGCCGCTGCTGCCATCATCCCGGCACGGCTCGCGGCGACGCGGCTGCCGGACAAGCCGCTCGCGGACATCGGGGGCAAGCCGATGATCCGGCACGTGTACGAACGCGCACGGCAGGCGAAGAAGCTCGCGGCGGTGCTCGTCGCCACGCCCGACGCGGCCATCCTGGCGGCGGTCGAGTCCTTCGGCGGAAGCGCCGTGCTCACCTCCCCCGACCACCGGACGGGGACCGACCGCGTCGCCGAAGCCGCCCGCGGCCTGCCGCCGGACGTACGGGTGATCGTGAACGTGCAGGGCGACGAGCCGCTGCTGGCCCCCGACACGGTGGACGCCGTGGCGACGGTCCTTCTGGACGACCCCGGCCTCGTGATGGCGTCGCTGATGTGCCCGCTCCCGGCCGGGCGCGAGTCCGACCCGAACGTCGTCAAGGTCGTGACCGACCTGTCCGGCTTCGCGCTCTACTTCTCCCGCTCGCCGCTCCCCTACCGGCGCTCCCCGGACGCGCCGTACGCCCCCCGGCAGCACGTCGGCCTGTACGCCTACCGCCGCGACTTCCTCGACCGGCTGACGACGCTGCCGCCGACACCGCTGGAGCAGGCCGAATCGCTGGAACAGCTTCGCGTGCTGGAGCACGGCTACCGCATCAAGATGGTGCCGACCGACCGCGCGCCCGAATCCGTGGACACGCCGGAAGATTTGGAGCGCGTGCGCGAAGCGTTCGCCAGGCATTAGCGAGGTACTTTCTCGCCCTGTGTCGAACAAAAACCCATGACCAAAACCGTAGCAGTCAGCGCCGACGTTTCCGTCGGTGGCGGCAGGCCCTTCGCGCTCATCGCCGGGCCGTGTGTCGTCGAGAGCCTGGACCTGTGCCGCGAGGTGGCGACGGCGGTGAAGGCTGCATGTGGCCTGCTCGGCATCCCGTACATCTTCAAGGCCTCGTTCGACAAGGCCAACCGCACGTCGGGGAGCAGCTTCCGCGGGCAGGGCATGGAGGCGGGTCTGGAAATCCTCGCCCGAATCCGCGAAGAGTTCGGCGTGCCGGTGCTGACCGACGTGCACGAGTCCGGCCAGTGCGCGCCGGTCGCGCAGGCCGCGGACGTCCTCCAGATCCCCGCCTTCCTGTCGCGTCAGACCGACCTGCTCGTGGCGGCGGCCGAAACGGGGCGGGTCGTGAACGTCAAGAAGGGCCAGTTCCTGGCGCCGTGGGACATGGCGAACGCCGTTCGCAAGATCAACGAGGCCGGCAACGATCGCGTACTGGTGACCGAGCGCGGCGTCTCGTTCGGCTACAACACCCTGGTCGTGGACTTCCGCGCCCTGCCGCAGATGGCGGCGGCGACCGCCTGCCCCGTGGTCTTCGACGCGACGCACTCGGTCCAGCAGCCGGGGGGCCAGGGCACGTCGTCGGGCGGGCAGCGCGAGTTCATCCCGCACCTGGCGCGCGCCGCCGTGGCCGTGGGCGTGGATGCGCTGTTCATGGAGGTCCACCCCGAACCCACCCGCGCCCTGTCGGACGCCGCGACCATGCTCCCCCTCGGCGACCTGCCCGCGCTACTGCGCACCCTGAAGGCCATCGAGGCCGCGCGGAACCAATGAGTCAGCCTGAGCGCGCAACGCATAGTACATGC
The DNA here is from genome assembly GCA_902805585.1 of uncultured Armatimonadota bacterium. Taxonomy (GTDB): domain Bacteria; phylum Armatimonadota; class Armatimonadia; order Armatimonadales; family Armatimonadaceae; genus CADCTO01. The sequence continues at coordinate 4,309 of CADCTO010000230.1, forward strand.
TGTGCGTGCTATCTTTCGTTGCCGCAGGGTGCTAGCGAAACTGTGAAAGAGTTGAGACGATGCCCGGACGGGACTCGCTGTTGTGGAGCGTTATCTTAGCTGTAGGTAACACCTTCATCGCCATCGGGTGGTGTAACAACGCGATCCACGACCTCTGGTACTTGGGCTGGTGGGCGTATCTTTTTGCCGCGATATGGACGACTTACGCTATCGCTCTCTGGATAAGTGCAATCAAGCAGTACAGCCAGCGACGCTCGGGCCGGGGTCGTGCCTGACCACTACCTGCACCGAACCGGCGAGGGGTCGGTAGCCGTTTCATAGAGACAAATACGGCCGCCCTCGCCAGGATTATGCTCCTAATGACGGTTCAAAGCCCGAGCACGCTCGAAGGCTGGAGACGGGAACGGTTCCCGGATGGGACCGTGCGGCTGACCCCGGCTTCCCCGCTCCGCCCGAACGCGGGCGCAGGTGCGGCCGCCGCGCTCTGCCTGCTCCTGGGGTTCGTGGGGTACCTGCTGTGGCTCGTCGCGCGCTTCGGCTCGCTCTCGTCGATTCCACCCAGCCTGCTGCTCCCTTCGCTCGTCCTCCCGGCTCTCGGAGTCGGTCTGGCCCTGCACTTCGCGGTGCACTGGATGGGCCTGGGCCAGACGCACCTGCACGTCGGCCCCGGGTTCCTGGAGGTGCGGCGGCAGTGGCCGGGCCGGCCGGGGGAGCCGGCGCGGCGGCGCTACGAGGTCGGCTCCCGGCTCGTCCTGGAGCTGGAGCGCATCGCCACGGGTAAGGCGGCGGGCGCGTACGTGACGGCCGCCCGGCTGACGGCCCAGAGCGTGGCGGGGGTGACGACGCTGGACGAGACCGTCGCTCATCGCGAACCGGCCCAGGAACGGCTGGAAGCGTTGGGCACGTTCCTGTCGGAGCAGACCGGCTGGCCCCTGACGGACCACCGCCCGGAGAACCGCAAGTGGCTGTGAGGCGTCAGCACTGATGCTGTACCGGTCGTGGGCAGCCCAACAGATCCACGTCTGGGACGCGCCGCGGCCTCGATAAATGCTATACTAGATTCTAGTCCCAGATTCTGCTGAGCAACGTCAGGCGGCAGGGTACCAGGGGGCGGAGGTGCGAGATGCAAGGCAAGAAACGGGTCGTGGCTCTGGTGGCCGGCGGTCTGGTGACGCTGGCGGCGGCGGGCGGAGGTCTGCGGGCGCTGGCCGGGCAGGGCGAGGAAGCCAAGGTCGCGCTGCCCGCGGAGCAGGTCATCGCGTCGATCCGCACCGCGGTGGCCGCCAGGCCGGGCCGGGTGCTGGAGGTCGAAGCCGAAAGCGAGAAGGGCAAGACGCTGTGCGAGGTGGAGGTGCTGGCCGACGACGGCAAGACCTACGAAGTCGGCGTCGATGCCGCCACGAACAAGGCCGTCTCCGTTGAGGTGGACGATGACAAGGACGATGAAGCGGACGGCGATTAGCCGGGTCGGAGTGGTCGTGCGGGCACACCAGCCCCTTCGCAGGCCCGCTTGCGCCTGGGGTCGACGCTCCGCGTTTACCTTGATCGAGCTGCTCGTCGTGATCGCTATAATCGCGATCCTGGCCGCCATCCTGTTCCCCGTTTTCGCGCAGGCGCGGGCCAAGGCGCGGCAGGCGGCGTGCCAGAGCAACCTGCGGCAGATCGGCGTTGCCGCCGCCATGTACCGGCAGGACTACGACGAAGTCAACGCGCCCCACCGCCTCTGCCCGGACAATCCCAGCCCCGCCGCCTGCACCCAGCCGACCGTGTCAGGCCCCAACGAGATATGGTGGGCGCCCTACGACGGTTCCGTCCCGAACGATTCACAGGGCCCGTTCCCGCAGTTCAAGCTCGGCTTCTTCTACCCCTACGTCAAAAACCAGCAGTTGTTCAAGTGTCCGCAGGCCCCGAACCGGCAGGTCGGTTACGCGATGAGCCAGATCGAGGACAGCCCAACGGCCAAACCGGACGGCTACGTCGGCAACCCCACCGTCTTCTACTTCTGGGACCATTTGCCCGGCCCCGCCTGTTCGGACGCGGGGGGCATACCCCTCGATCCGGCGAGGGACCCGGACCACCTGCACTACCCCCACCGCCACAACGAGGGCCTGGTCCTGCTGCGTTACGACGGCGGCGTGACGTGGCGCAAGGCGTCCGGCGTCAAACCCCGCGAGTTTTTGGCGAACCCGAGCCCGTAGCAGGATTTCCCGCACCCCGCGCCCAAGCATGAGGGCGGGCACGGCGGCCCGTCGGCGCCGCGCCGAATCTTTAACACGGCTCGAAAGTACCCAACCGCATGGCAACCACCCCTGTACGCGTCGGCCTGATCGGCGTCGGCGGCATGGCCCGCCACCACATCGGCCAACTGCTCCCCATGGAGGGCGTCGAGATCGTCGCCCTGTGCGACATCAAGCCCGAACAGGTCGAGAGGGCCAAGAAACAGTTCCCCAAACTCGACGGCGCCTTCTTCACGACCGACTACCACGAGCTGCTCGGGCGCTCGGACGTAGACGCGGTCCAGATCGCCACGCCGCACACGCTGCACACCCAGCAGGTGCTGGACGCCATGGACGCGGACAAGCACATCCTGCTGGAAAAACCGATGGTGTGCAGCGTCGAGGACGCCCACCGCGTTCTGGCCCGGCACGAGAGCTTCTCCAAGGTGCTCGCCCTCGCCTACCAGCGCCACGCGCAGGGCCAGTTCATCCACATGCAGCAGAAGATCGCGAGCGGCGACCTCGGCCAGGTCACCTTCATCTCCGCCCTCCAGTGCCAGCAGTGGAAGAAGGGGACGGTCGGCCAGTGGCGGCAGGACCCGGCGCTCTCGGGCGGCGGCCAGATCAACGATTCCGGCTCGCACCTGCTGGACATCCTGCTCTGGGTGACCGGCCTGACGGTCGCCGAGGTGGCGGCCTTCATCGACAACTGCGGCACGCCCGTGGACATCAACTCGGCCCTGTCCATGCGCTTCACCAACGGCGCGCAGGGCAACATCTCGGTCGTCGGCGACGCCCCGACCTGGCACGAGGACATCACCATCTGGTGCGAGCGCGGCGTCTTCTTCTACCGCAACGGCAAGCTGGAGTTCTGCGACGCCGAAGGCAAGCGCACCACGCTCGACGGCGAGAATCTGCCCAAGGGGCAGAACATCGACCAGAACTTCATCGGCGCCGTGCGCGGCGAGAACCCGCCCGCCGCGCCGCCGATCTGCGGCCTGCGCACCATCGAGCTGACCGAAGCCGCCTGGAAGTCCGGCGCCCAGAACGGCGCCCCGGTCAAGATGAACTGAACGTCAACCTGCAGGTTTCACCGGCAGCACCAGGGCCGGTGCCGGTTTCCCGCGTGGGTCCGGAGGCCGGGTGCAGCGTGTTGCGGCGTTAGCACCCGGCCGGATGCATGCTGATGAACTATGCCCACGGTTTATGAAGGAAGATGTTCGTTCTGCGGACACGAAAGCCCGGCGGGCCTATCGCGCTACCCGGCGGTTCTTCGGCTTGATGGCGGCTTGGCCGTCCTGCGTCATCCGGCGGAAGATCATGACCTCGCGCGCCAGGGCTTGACCTATTTCCAGGCCGGCTGGGAGGGCCGGTTTGTCGTGTGTGACCGGTCGGTCTGCCGGGCCTGCGGCGGCTTCTACGAGCACCGGAAGATAGTGTTCCCGGGCGGCCAGGGATGTCTGCCGGCACTCGCGAGCGGCGTCATCGTCGCCTTGCTTGGCCGGTTCATGTTCGGCAGTCCCACCTCTGACGCGGTCTTCGTAGGTTTTTGCGTCTTCGCAGCAATATCTGCTCTGGTAGACGCCGTGTTGGACGCGTGCGCCCGATGGCGTGCGGGGCGCCTGGGGCGGTCCGTGGCGGACGAGAGGTGCTGTGAACAGGCGCGGGGCGGCGTCCTGGTTCCATTGGGGAACGCTCCCGGCAAGGGCCCGTTCCCCTGCCCCGCATGCGGCTGGAAGACGATGCACTACGGTTCTGCGGGCATCGCGTAGCGGGATACCCCGGCAACGAGAAGGCCCGGACGTCGTGCCGCCGCGGCAGTAACGGCGACACGCCTGCCGGGACGAGGCACCTTACGGCAGTTCGCGGACGCGCATGTTCTTGAACTCGATCGGTGAGCCTTCGGACTCCAGACACAGGTAGCCGGTGCGCGGGTCGGCGGCGGTCCCGCC
>CADCTO010000231.1 GCA_902805585.1 uncultured Armatimonadota bacterium
CCGGGGCGGCAACGGCGCGCGCTGAGGCTCGCCACGGTGTAGAGCCACGCGCCATGGCGCCGCCGCCCGAGGAAGGGCGCGAAAAGCCAAAACGGGGGCAACCGCCCGCGGTGCGGATCCATGGCGAAATCGGCGACGGGACCGGCGTCGTCCCTCACCTGTACGCCGTTCTCACACCAGGCAAACGTCGCCATCTCCTTCGGCAGCCCCCAGATTCCCCGGCCACCATGTACGGAGGCTGCGTTGTTGACCCAAATCCTGTGCGCGAACAGTCCGATCCGGACGCCCCGTCGGGCGGGGGAGCCTACCACTAGTTCGTCATAGATCAGCGTGCCGTCGAGGTAGCGGACGAGGAGCACGACGAGCCATCGGGAGCCGAGCAGGTGTCGCAGACCGGCGGGGAGGACGACCGGGGCCTCGGCGCGGAACAGGCCCGCCCACAGCGTTCCCCGGAGCCGCCAGGGAGCGGGCGGGTACGGCGGCGGTTCCGGCGGCTCGGCGCTCACGCGGCCTCGATGTCCAACTCTTCGCGGGTCAGGACGTTCGCGGCCGCGGCGATGTCCTCGTTGAACTCGACGGCGACGTGCTGGAGACGCCAGTCCAGCGTCAGGACGGCTTCCCGGACCTGCCGGGTAGCATCGGTCACGGTTGCGGGCAGCCGCTTGTTGGGCCGGATGAAGATTTCGGCGAACAGGTAGCGGCCGTGCTCGCGCAGCAGCACCTTCGCGTCGTCCACGAACGGCAGGCCGCGGACCGCCCGGTCCACGTCGCCGATGATCGGCTCTTCCTTGTCCGTCTCGATATCGACGGGGTGGTGGTCCATCACGTCCGACAGGCTGCGGCAGACGTTGGTCCAGCCGTCGCGCAGGATGTCGAGCGAGATGAGGAGCGCGGCGAGCGAGTCACCCCACCAGAAGCCCCAGGCGACGAGGCCGAGGCCGACGATGCCCGCGCCGTTGGTCATCCAGTTGGCCCGGTTCATGTCGGCGTCGGCGTACAGCGGCTTGTCGTGCAACAGCTCGGCGATGGGCATCTTGGCGCGGCCCAGCAGGACCGGCGGGATCGCGGTGACGAACATCGCCCCGATCATCAGCCAGCCGTGCCAGAAGGTGTGGCCGAAGAGCGTGTACCCGCCGATGGCGGGGCGCTCCCCCCGGATCAGGTTCATCGCGGACTCGAAGCAGAGGTAGGTGCCGATCCCCGCGAGCACGAACGCGGCGGCCAGGAAGGCGACGGTCCCGGCCCGGTGGTAGCCGAAGGGCCGCCGGTCGTCCGACGGCTTGTTTTCGGTGGCGTACGTGAGCAGCACGCCGGCGGCCGGCACGACCGCCAGCGCGTTTTCGAGCCATTCGGTCTTCACCGCCTGGCTCCCCCCTGCCACCGTGCCCAGCAGTGCGGCCGCGCAGACCTGGTACGCGAGCGTGATCCAGCTCAGCCGCCGCATCTTCGCGAAGCCGGCGCTCAGCTCCTCTTTGGACGGCCCGCGCCGATGCTCGGGATTTTGCGGGCCGGAGGATTCCGCGTTCCCGTGCGGCGCCTCAGCATCCCCCGTTTTTCCGTCGGCCGCGCTCATCGCGGGCGCGCCCCCTCGCGCTCTCCGGCAATCACCTGGTCGACCAGCAGCAGCAGGCGGTTCTCGCCGGGCGCGACCGCCAGGCAATAGTCCTTGCCGCCCGGCCCTTTCTTCAGGTACGGCTGCGACATGCCGACTTTTTGGGAGAACGGCGAATCCGACGGGAGCGTGGCGGCCACGAGGGGAAGCCCTCGCTTTTCCAGGTCTTCCAGGAGTTGATGCGCGTTGCCGCGCCGCCACTCGACGCGCCGGGCGCCCAGCCGTTCGGCGACCGCCTCCACGAGCCGCTTCTCGTGCGCTTCCAGCCCCTCCGGCGCCTCCTCACCTTCGTGCGAGACGCCGACCGTGAGCACGCCGCTCTGCCGGACGCGCTCCGTCCAGCCGTCCTGATCGCGCGGCAGGTCGGCGCAGCCGCCCATGAGGAGCATCAGCGACATCACCGCCACCTTGCCAGTCCGTCGCCTCATGCACCTGCCCATGACACCGGAC